>NZ_JBEUMS010000014.1:0-213141 GCF_040543805.1 Arcicella rosea | reverse complement strand
ATTTGAAGACAGAATTTCACAAGTTGATTTATTGAGTTAGGGGGCTAGCCCCCTAACTCAATAAATCAAATGACACAGTTTAATGAACACTCCCTAATTATGAAATTGAAGTATCTTTTGATTCTGGAAAAATGTAATAATTTTTAAATATTAATTATGAAATCAAACCATTTCTAGATCCTAAAAAGATGAGGTGATTTGAAAATATCAATCTTCAAATCACCTCATCTTCAAATTTTCAAATCACCTATAGCCCTCTCTTTATCGCCTGATAAATTACTTCGTTGATATTCGTTCTTACATTCAAATCAGAAAGTTTAGAATTGTTTCTGGTTGGATATACTCTATTGCAAAGGAAAACATATACTAATTGATGTTCAGGGTCAACCCAAGTATAAGTACCTGTAAAGCCAGAGTGCCCAAAACTAGTAGCACTAGCACTTGCTGCTGCACTGATGCCCGCACGTTTACGATCTGGCTTATCGAAACCTACTCCTCTCCTACTATTTTCTTCTACCGAAAAAGGATAAGAAGTCCATTCTTTCATCGTAGATTCTTTGATAAATTGAGTACCACCATAATATCCATTTTGAAGATACATCTGCATTAATTTAGCCAAATCTTGTGCAGTACCAAAAAGCCCTGCATGACCCGAAATACCATTCAGCATAGAAGCGCCCTCGTCGTGTACTCGTCCATGAATAAGCGTTTTACGATACAGAGAATCATATTCTGTAGGCACAATTCTTGATAAAGGGAAATGTTCACGAGCATTATAAGTCAGCGTAGTTGCTCCCAAAGGTTTATAGAAAGTATCTTTCAAGAATGATTCAAAATCTTTCCCTGTTAGGCGAGGAATGATTTTTGGGTACATATAATACGATAAATCTGAATAAACATATTCCTTTTTCTCTCTCAGCGGAGAATCTTCAATGGCTTTATAAACGGTTTTGTTGTAGTCTTTATGCAACCACAAATTATCAGCTACTTGTACAGAATAATCGCCCGATTTGGTGTAAGAAAAAGTCTTTGACTTCCAAATGGTTGGGTCTTTCACCAAATTGATACAATCTTTCCAAAGGGCTTTATCCGTTTGAATAATTTGGCACATTCTAGCCAAAGCCTTTTTATGACGGAACAATTTATCCCAGAAAGTAATAGCGTATTTATCAGAATATTTTTCTTTGTAAATTTTACTGGCTAATACCATTTTGGTAGAATCAATACAATCCATCCAAAATGGAATCCAAGCTTTTAGGCGAGCTTGATGCGTAAAAATATCTTTGTAAACCAAAGGTGCTTTATTTGAATTTGCCCATTCAGGAATCAATTCTCCCATCGTAGTTTTCAACGTGAATTTGCCTTCGTCTTCCATTTTCATCATCGCAGGTACAGAAGTACTGATTTTGGTAATAGATGCCAAATCGTATAAATCATTGGTCGAAACAGCTGTACCTTCATACGTTTGTTTTCCGTAGGCTTTATGCAAAATCACTTTACCATTTTTAGCAACTAAAACAACAGCTCCCGGCGTAGCTTTTTGTTTGATGGCTTCATTGACGATAGAATCAACTTTACTTGTTAAGAATTTTGTGTCAATTCCAACCGCTTCAGGCACAGCATATTGAAAACGTTTTAATGGTTCAGTTTTGATACCGTCGTTATACCTGAAAGTCATATTTACACCTACTGGCAATTTCCCTTTGGCACCGATTGCACCAAAAATCAATTCAGCTACAGCAACAGATTCGTGCATTTGCGGACTTTCCTGATAAGTAGTAATCAAGGCTTTGGCTTTATCTAAGTTTTCAAATTTTGATAAAGTATAAGCATTTGAAAAAAGAGAGACGATTGTTTTGGACGAGTTGGCAAATTCTTTCACCAATTCTTGAATTTTAGGATGAATACTGTAATTTTTAGCAGGACGAACCGATTGTCCGTTTACTGCCATTAAAACCAAATTATAGTTTTTCAAAGAATCTCTAATTGCTTGAATGGCTTCATTGCTTGAGTTTTCATCTAAATTAAAATGCTGAACATCGGTATAATTTGAAAGCATTTTCTGAAAATCAGTAGGTTTTTTACTTCCGAAAGTCGGATTACCAATATTCAGCGAAGCTATTTTTAAAGTATCAAGGTTTTTTAAGGGAATTATATTCTCTTCATTTTTCAATAAAGTAACGGTTTCTTCCGCAAAAGTACGGTTCAATACTTCTGACTTTTTAGGATTCAAATCAGCAATCAGATTTTTTGTTTCTATCGGTTTGTACTGGTCTAAACCTGCCCAAGCTTTTGCTGTTAGGATTCTTTTTACTCTTAAATCAATATCTGCTTGCGAAATTTCTCCTTTTTCTAAGGCTTTTTTGATGGCATTAAAAGCAGCAGGAACATCTATAAAAGTTTCTAAAATATCATTGCCAGCTAAAATCGCTTTTACATTGGCAGTGCCTTCTGGAAAGAATTTCACAGCACCTTGCATATCCATCGCATCTGTAAAAACCAATCCTTTAAAGCTTAAATCTTTTCTTAATAAATCTGTAACAATATTTTTAGATAAAGTAGAAGCAAGATTTTTAGTAGAGTCTAACGAAGGAATACTTAAATGTGCCACCATTACCCCTTGCAAACCATTTTCGATTAATGTTCTGTAAGGAAAAAGTTCTAAAGAATCTAAACGAGTACGATTATGTGGAATTACAGGTAAATCTGTATGCGAATCAACGCCGGTATCGCCATGTCCCGGAAAGTGTTTGGCAGAAGTAATAATTCCTCCTTTTTGCAAACCACGCATATAAACCAAGGCTTTTGAAGTTACTTTTTCACGGTTCTCACCAAAAGAACGGAAATTGATGACAGGGTTATTCGGGTTATTATTAACATCAACTACTGGTGCATAATTTACATGTACGCCCATTCGCTTACATTGTTGAGCAATTTGCAAACCCATTTCTTCTAACAATTGTTCGTTTCCTTGCATGGCTCCTAAAGTCATTTGATATGGGAAACGAACTGTGCTATCTAAACGCATTTCTAGCCCCCATTCCAAATCCATTCCAATCATTAAAGGTACTTTAGACATTGCTTGTAGTTTATTTACTAACAAGGCTTGCGCTGTTGGACGGTTGCGGAACAGTACAAATCCACCCACATGATAATCTCTTACAATTTTATATAAACGAGCTGTATCGTAATCATAACTATAATTACCACGAGGCATCATTAATTGTCCAATTTTTTCATCGACAGAAAGTTTATTAAAAACAGAATCGACCCAACGCTGATTGGCATTTGGGAAAAGATTTTGAGCTTTAAGTTGAGTAATCAGAGAAAGTAAAAGTATAAAAGTGATGAAGCTGAATTTTTTCATACAGAAATTAAGATTAGTTGATACTGCAATTTACACAAAAAATATTGGTGAAGGCTCAGGACAGTACATTTCAGCACAGGTAAACAAGATTGTTTTTGAGATTTTGCGGAAGATAAAAAGTAATATTTTTTAACAAAATTTAAGAAATAAAACTTAATTAGAAACTGAGCAATTTTGCTCAAAAGAATAAAATTTTGTCAGAAAACCTTCAACAATGATTAAATTTTGTATATATTTAGAACATATTTAAGAAAGAATGCCTAAACGAAAACCATGTTGTTAATATTTGTTAACGCTTTTAAAAAGTTTAGCATTTTTTTTGGAATTAATATTACAACAACTATCTTTGAATCAACCTTTCTTAATAACTACTAAAAAGAGTTTCTAAAATTCACTAAAATAAAAATATAGGAGATATAATATGATATAAAGCTTTACGTTAACTAAATAGATTTATCAAAATGGAAAAAATCCATGTTAACGACAGCGAGCTTGTATCACGCTATATAAAAAACAGTGACGAAAAGGCATTTGAAACTCTTGTTCGCCGATACAAATCCAAAGTTTATACTACGATTTACTTAATTGTTAAAGACACCTTCGTGGCCGAAGATTTAATGCAAGATACTTTCATTAAAGCTGTTGACGTGCTTCGTTCGGGAAAATACAATGATGAAGGAAAGTTTTTGCCTTGGGTGCTTAGAATTGCACACAACATGGCGATTGACTATTTCCGTCGTGATAAACGCTATCCAAATGTCGTATTCGAAGATGGTAGCAGTGTGTTTAATACATTAGATTTTGCAGAAGATTCTTACGAAGATTTGCAAATTCGTGAAGAATCGCACGCACATCTAAGAGACCTGATTAAACGTCTTCCTGACACGCAAAGAGAAGTGCTTGTGATGCGTCATTACGAAGATATGAGTTTTCAGGAAATTGCAGACGCTACAGGCGTAAGCATTAACACGGCACTAGGAAGAATGCGTTATGCGTTGATAAATCTACGCAAAATGATGAGTAAACATTCTCCGAGCTATGATACAAACCTTTACGCAGCATGACGTTATCCGTTACGTCTATCAAGAAACAACGGAAGAGGAAAATCTTATGATTCAGGACGGACTAGTCCATGATTCTGAGATGCTAGAATTTTATTTAGATATGCTTGATGTGAAAGCAGGTCTGGATAAAAGCTTTCAACAACCTTCCGAAAGAAGCATAGACAATATTCTTGCGTATTCGAGAAACTATAAAGAAAATCATCAGGTCTTAGTTGTTTAGCTAAGGATTGATGATTTTTTTATTTGTGAAGCTGTACAAGGAAACCCTAATTCTGGGGCTTCTTGGTACAGCTTTGTTTTTATGCAGTTTTTACTTTGCCTAAAAAAGAGTAATTTCCTTTTTGTTTTTTATACATTTTCATCACTAAAGCTATAATCACTTGATAATCGTAGGTTTAAAAAGATTAAGTAAAAGAATAATCTAACAACAACGCAACGCTTCGTAGATTGTGGTTGTCTAACAACACAGAATCCTTATTTTCGGAGAAGTGTTACCTATCCATTAACAAGTAAATATCATGAAACAACTACTTACACTGACACTCTTACTTTTAGTATTTACTTCCTTCGGGCAAGAAAGAGAATTGTACAATAGTTCTCAACAAAAAAGACTACAAAGTTTATCTTCGGAATTATCTACAGTTCAAGATAATAACTATCAAAAAGCCGTAAAAATCGCTACAGAAAAGAAATGGCAATTGAGTGGCAATTTAAAGAACAACCGTTTTTTTAAATTATATGGAATTGATGAAACAGGACATCCGCTTTACTTAGCCACAGAAAGTAATGCGCAAGCCGCCGCAACTACTCGTACCGACCAGCTTTATTCAGGAGGTTCTTTGGGCTTATCCTTGAATGGAAGTAGTGCTTCTGTTAAAAACAAATTAGGCATCTGGGATGGTGGTGCAGTACTTTCAACCCATCAAGAGTTAACATCGAGGGTGACTCAACAAGATAAAACAACAGGCACGAATATTCATGCCACACACGTAGCAGGTACATTGATAGCACAGGGCGTTTCGCCACTTGCCAGAGGAATGTCTTTTGGAGCAAGTTTAAAAGCTTGGGATTTTACCAGTGATAATGCTGAAATGACTGCTGCTGCTACGGGATTATTAGTGTCCAATCACTCTTATGGCTTTTTAGCAGGTTGGAGTTATGACGATACTCGTAGTCGATGGTCATGGTATGGCAACACAAGTATCAGCCAAACAGAAGATTATAAATTTGGATTTTACGACAGCAATACGCAATCTTGGGATAAAATTGCCAATAATGCGCCATATTATCTTATCGTAAAATCAGCAGGAAATAATCGTGATGAAACAGGGCCTTCTGCTGGTGAGTATTATTATTTAGGTACTTCAAGCGATACGAGTTCGGTAGCAAGAAGTAAGAATGATGGCTATGATATTTTAGCAACAACCAGTACAGCTAAAAATATTTTAACTGTTGGTGCTGTTAGTGGTACAAATGGAAAAGCACCTCAGCAATCTTCTGATATTAAAATCTCGTCTTTTAGTAGTTGGGGACCAACAGATGATGGTAGAATTAAACCTGATATTGTAGCGGTTGGTGTAAATCTGCTTTCAAGCTCTAATGCTTCTAATTCTAGTTATACGATTTATAGTGGTACTTCAATGTCGTCACCACAAGCTGCAGGAAGTATTCTGCTGTTACAAGAATTGTATGCTCAAAAAAATGATGGTTTATTGATGCGCTCTTCAACATTGAAGGGTTTAGTATTACACACGGCTGATGATGCGGGAAATGCTGGTCCAGATTATATCTATGGCTGGGGTTTGTTGAACATGGAAAAAGCGGCGAAAGTAATTCTGAATGCTGATAAATCTTACGACATTTCAGAAAGAACCTTGGCTAATGGAGCTACTTTTACGCAAAAAGTAACAGCTTCTGGAAAAGGTGCAGTAACAGCAACTATTTGCTGGACAGACCCAGAAGGAACAGTTACGACTGCAAGTGTTGCCAATTTGAATAATCGTACTCCCAAATTGATTAATGATTTAGACATTAGAATTTCGGATGGAAGCAATACTTCTTTGCCTTTTATTTTGAACCCTGACCAGCCAAGTGCGGTGGCAACAAGAGGAGATAATATCAGAGATAATGTTGAACAAATTCTGATTCCAAATGCAATTCCTGGAAAAAGTTATACCATTACAGTTAGCCATAAAAGTACTTTAAAAA
This sequence comes from Arcicella rosea, assembly GCF_040543805.1. Lineage (NCBI taxonomy): Bacteria > Pseudomonadati > Bacteroidota > Cytophagia > Cytophagales > Flectobacillaceae > Arcicella > Arcicella rosea. Next base: position 206,502 of record NZ_JBEUMS010000014.1, on the reverse strand, counting down.
ATAATACACAAGATTATGCTTTGATTCTTAGCGGAATTGGCGGTACAGAATACTGTGCTTCTACACCAACGACGATTCAAAACAATATTGAAAGTGTAAAACTAGGCGACTTGACGGCTGATTATAAAATTGCTTCTTCACAAAGTATTCCTTTAGAAATTAGTTTAAAAGGTACTTCGACAAAAAAAGTAAATGTTTATGTTGACTGGAATGCGAATGGTACATTTGAAGAAGCTACAGAATTAGCTACAAGTTCTGGAGAACTTGTAGGAGTAACTACTTTTAAAGCTACAATAACTGCCCCTTCGGGTTTAACAATTGGAAACAGTACACTTGTAAGAGTGATTGTTGCTGAAAACTTAGGAACTGCCAACATTAGTAGCTGTGGAACTTATGCTCAGGGAGTTACGCAAGATTATAAAATTGAATTTGTTCGTCCAAGTATTGATATTGCCGTAGTTGATTTAATCAAACCTGAAACAAATACTTTCTGTGCTTCATCGTCGGGTACGGTTTCTGTTTCTTTGAGAAATATTGGAACAACGGCTCAACAAAATATTCCTGTTACAGTAAAAGTTTTAGATGGAACAAGTATTGTAGCCACACTTACAGGGACATACAAAAATCAACTAAGTACTTTTAGCGAAGGAACGCTTGTATTAGATGGAAGTTTCACAGCAAAAGTAGGTGCTAGTTATACTTTTGAAGTAAAAGTAAATTTATCACCCGACCAAGATATTACTAATAATAGTAAAAGTTTTGTCCGACAAGTAACCGCTTCAACAGCACCAACAACAGCTCAAGCTACAGTTTGTGAAGGCGCAACTGCTTTGAGTGTAAAAGGCACAGAAACATCTACTTTACTTTGGTATGATGCCCAAACAGGTGGAAATTTATTGTTCACAGGAAATACTGGCACATTTAATAAGCCAACTACAGCCTCTAAAATTTATGTCGGAGTAAATGATATTTCAGGTTCGGTCGGAGCTAAAGATAAATATGCTTTTGGCGGAGGTACTTATTATGAAACCTTCGGACCAGAACCAATCATTGTTACTCAAACTCCTTTGGTGATTGAAAGTGCAAGAGTATATATCGGAACGGCTGGAAAAATTACTTTTACCATTTATCGTCAGTCAGATTCTACGCCAATTTCATCAGTAACATTGGATGTAACGCCAACTCGTACTACAGCCAATTCAACACGTTCGAGTAATCAATTGATAGATGATTTAACTGACCAAGGAATTGTCTTGCCTTTGAATTTGTCAATTCCTGCGGCTGGAACCTATATTTTATCACAGGAATGTACAGATGGAGCTTCTATTTATAGAACAAACCTGAATGCCAATTCAACCGTTTCTGGAACTGATATTGTTGGTTATCCATTCACGATTCCTAACGTAATCAGTATTACTGGAGCAGTATTTAATGGTTCGACGATTAAAACGGGTTATTATTATTTGTACGATATGAAAGTAAAATCTTATGGTTGTCCAAGTAACAGAGTAGAAGTGCCAATCACTACACAAGCCGCTCCGAAAGTAACCATTACGCCTTCAAGTTCATTCAGTATTTGTCAGGATGATTCAAAATTATTAACAGCTAGCACAGGTACAAATTATACCTACCAATGGTTGTTGAACGGTCAAAATATTTCGGGAGCAACCTCAACGACTTATTCAGTAGAAAAAACAGGTAATTATAGTGTAAAAGTTACAGAGAATGGATTTTGCTCGGCTACTTCTACGGCGATTACGGGTACAGTGATTGCACCAGTAATTCCAGCAGTAAAATTAGATGGTACAACATTAAGTCTATCTTCTGGTTCAAATCCAGTTTGGTACTTGAGCGGGAATATTATTACTGATGCAACTACTAATACTATTGTTCCACTTCAAACGGGTGTTTACATGGCGAAAGTAACGGATGTAAACGGTTGTTCTGTTTTCTCTGAAGGCTATACTTTCACCGTAACTGCCACTGATGAAGAAATAAATTCGGTAGAAACGGCAAGGATTTATCCGAACCCAGCACCAGAATCGTTTAAAGTAGAATTTAGCACGCCCAACAATCCAAAATATGTTTATGCAGAAATGATAAACATTATGGGAGTAACGGTTTCGTCTAAAGAATTAATAAAAAATGATGGAAAGTATAGTGCTGAATTTGACGTATCAAAACAAAATTCAGGTACATTTTTCTTAAGAATTATTGCTGATAATTCACTGAAAGTTATTCCTCTTGTGATTGGGCGGAATTAATTATATTAAGGTTAAACTATACAAATGTTAAGCTGTATTTCCGTATGTTAGAGCAAGATTTAGGGTAAAACCGATGCTTTAATGTACGGAAATCTTGTTTTATGAAGATTTTAAGTACTAATCCATACAACCTGAGCGTTCTTTTTTGCATCTAAGTGATAGTTTTCAACAAATCATTCACAATAAGCAAATTAAGGATATGAGAAAAATAAGAAGTGTATTCGCATTATTACTGACAACTGTTTCGACAATCGTTTTAGCGCAACAAAGTCAAGATGTTACTTTGCAGTCGTTCAGCAAAATAGATATGCAAGGCATTATGCAAGTAGAATTAGTAAAAGGCAAAGTGAATAAAATAACAACAGAAGCTTTGAATGGTGCAAATCTTGAAGATTTAACAGTAGCTGTTTCGGGAGATGAGCTTTCGGTTAAAACTAAAATCTTCAAACAATTGACCGATAAAGATAATAACAAAAGGAAAGCCAGTACGCAGAAGTTATTTAAAGTAAGAGTAGAATATATCAGTGAATTATCAAGCATTAAAGTAGGTCGTGGAGCAGAATTAGAAGCACAACAGACATTATCGGGCAATCGTTTATTGATAGATGCAACATCTGGGGCAACGGTGAAATTGAATGTAAATGTTAATAATTTAGAATTATCGAGTGTACAAGGTGCTATTGTAAACCTAGAAGGTAAAGCGCAATTTCAGCAAACAAGAGTAAATACTGGAGGCGAATTGTATGCTTATAATTTAGTAAGTGAAGACATAGAAATAAAAGCCAATACTGGAGGCGTTGCACAGGTAAGTGCAAGCAAAACATTAGACGCTTCAGCATGGACTGGCGGAACGATTAATTATAAAGGGAATCCTGCCCAAAGAAACGTTAAATCGAATTTAGGAGGAGAAGTTCGTTCTAATTAATTTAAAGAATTTGAATATTAAAACAAAGGTTACGTAAAATGGAATTATATCCATTTTTACGTAACCTTTGTTGATTTACTCCTTTCATATTTGTTTCTGAAAAGAAATTACCTACTTAAAAACTTCTTGATAATTATCAACATTAAAGCCCATCATTACGATATTGTCGCCTTCAATAATTGGTCGTTTAATCATGGAAGGTTTTGCTAACATCAATTCAGTAGCTGTTTCAGCATCTGTTGCTTTTTCTTCTTCGCTGAGTTTTTTCCAAGTGGTTCCTGCACGGTTAATTAATACATCCCAAGGCTTTTGTGTGAGCCATTCTTGTACTTTTTCTTTATCAATACCTTTCTTTTTATAATCATGAAATTCAAAAGGAATATCATTTTCTTTTAGCCAAGTCATGGCTTTTTTCATGGTGTCGCAATTGGCAATGCCGTAAACTTTGTACATGTTTTATAATTGTGAGTAAGTGAATTGTGATTCTATGAAGGAAAACAAATCTTTGTCAAGTATGTTTCAAACCAATTGGGCAATAAACTTTGTTTAAATAATTGCTCCTGATTCGAATAATGGAACAATAAACTTGGAGAATTAAGTTGTGAATTATCAGCTATAATCAACTCATCTAATAGATCAAAATGAGAATTTAGTTGTATAAGATTTCCGTAATAATTTTTCTCAATTTCTTTAGAAGTAACATAATGTCCACCTGTTTTAACTCTTTCTGATACCCTTTTTTGAGATAACTCTACGTTATCAACCATTAGAAAAAACATCGTAATTCTATAGCCTGCTATTTTGAATTGTTCAATAGTTGTCCATGGAGAAGGTGTGCTAAAATGTCCTTCGTAAGCAAAATTTTTGTTCTCTTTGATTGCATTTTCTACTAAACGTTCAAATGCCTCAACAGTTGCTTGAAAGGCCGAGTCCCTTGCATATTTGGGTGATTTTATTTGAGAAGGAAATATTGTTTTTAACTTTTCAACAAAGAATTTGTCTCCATCGAAAACGTCTAATAATGAAAATTCAAGAGGAAGTAAGTCTTTTGAAAGTGTTGATTTCCCTGCTCCATTTGCACCAGTTATGACAAATAAATTAGGCATTTTCAAGATGATATTTTGAGCGGATAATAGCAACCTCAGTATTACTTAATTTTCTAACAGATGAGTAATCTCTAAAATCATTACTAAACTCCACAATTTCAATATGACCATCAGGGTATTCCATGTAGGCTTGATTTAAAGATAGTTCCCCCTTCCCTTCAATCATAAAAGGAAAACCTGCAAGGTGTTTTTGTTGACGAAGCATCATAATTGACTGCTCTATACGCTTATCAAAATTATATGTTAGTGTTTGCATATCCTTGAATTATTTTAATAGCAAATTACAAAAAATATCCCTTTAGTAATCAAAGATTTTTGTTTCTCTCTGTGATTCTGTGTGCCACAGAATCACAGAGAGTTATTTAATGCTAATTACTTTCTATAATCCAAAGGTGGCTTTCTGTCGCCTGCTAAAGATTTGTATTCAAAAACTTTGGCACCACGTCTTTTGTATAATTCTTCTTTCGATTGTTCGATTAATTTAGTGTCTTTGAACAAATTTTGAGCCGTTAATGCAATCGTTTCTGCGGCATTTATCATTCCTTTATGCCCGATACTCATGCCGTTACAAGCAACAGCTTGCCAACTGTGTGCTGGTACGCCCGTCACCCAAGTAGCGGTTGATAAACCTGCTGTTGGTGTAACCCAACTAACATCGCCTACATCCGTTGAAGCTGGAAATGCTAAGCCAGAAGTATAGGGTTTTACTTCTTGTGCAGCAGTAAGTGGGGCAAGGCTTTGTGAATTGACGGTCAAACGAATTTTTTCTGCAAACTCGGTTTCTTCTGGGGTATATTTTACTCCGCCTACTTTTTCTAAGCTCTTTTGCATTTCTTTGGCTAATACATCGTTGGGCAATAAATTATAAAGACCTGCCAAAATTTCGTAGCTCATTTTTGTTTCTGTTCCCAAAGCGGCTGCTTCTGCGGTTTTCATTAATCTTTTCCAGATTTCTTCTAAACCTTGTGCTGTTGGATTTCTGATGGTATATTCTACCATGGCATAATCAGGAACGATGTTCGACGTTAGCCCACCGTTTTTGATGACATAATGAATCCTTGTTTCGGGCGAAATATGTTCACGCATGAGGTTTACCATATAATTCATGGCTTCAACGGCATCCAAAGCCGAACGCCCTTTTTCGGGACTCGCTGAAGCGTGTGCCGCCAAGCCAGAAAAACTAAAATTGGCGACTCTGTACGCTAATGAAGAATTCGGACTTGCATTATTATTATCACCTGGATGCCAATGCAAAACTGCATCAATGTCTTTGAATACGCCTTCTTTCACCAAATAGGTTTTGCCTCCGCCAGCACCTTCTTCGGCAGGGGTACCAATGAGACGAATTGTTCCTTTGATTTTGGCTTTTTCCATCCAGTTTTTAGTAGCAATCGCCGCTGCTACCGAACCTACTCCAAAAAGATTATGGCCGCAACCATGTCCATAGGCATTTACGTATTTTGCTTTTCGATAGGGAACAGCTTCTTGCGACAAACCGGGCAAAGCATCCATTTCAGCCAAAATACCTATCGTCGGATATCCCGAACCATAAGTAGCGACAAAAGCAGTTGTCATTTCGCCAACGCCTCTTTTTACTTCAAAGCCAGCACTGGTTAATTCGGAAATTAATAATTCTGAGGTTTTATCTTCTAAATAACCCGGTTCTGCTAATTGCCAAATTTTATCAGAAATAGCCGTGTATTTTACATACTTCTGGTTGAGTTCATTCACAATTTCTTGTTGAGCAAAGCTCATACGACAGAGAAAAATACAAAGGATGAAGAGTGGTAAGGATTTTTTCATGATTTAGTTTTGGTTGATGATTAGGAAACTTATTTATTATAATAAATGGATAAAAGCGTTCAAGTTTAAACGTAATTATTCAAATCTTTCATTTAGGGTGTGACTTAAATCGCACCCTAAATGAAAGATAACACTATTATTTAAAGATAGAATATTCTTTGGCATTCTGTTTCAGTCAATCATTCAAGCTTAAAATAAAGATTACTATTTCTCCGCAATCATCTTCTTCAAGCCCAGCATTTCATCACGCAACTTGGCGGCGATGACGAAATCTAACTCTTTGGCGGCTTTTTCCATATCGGCGTTTACCTTTTTCAATTGCTTTTGTAATTCATCTTTGCTCATATAAGCCATTACTGGGTCGGCTGCCATCGCTACTTCTTTGCTTTCGCCATAATAATTGGTTTTCTTCGGTTTGCCCATTACATCCGCAATAGAAGTTTGCTCCATAATTTTCTCTTTCGATTTCAAAATGGTTTTTGGCGTAATGCCATTAGCCGTATTGTACTCCATCTGAATCGCTCTTCTGCGGTTGGTTTCATCAATGGCTTTTTCCATCGAACCCGTAATTCTGTCGGCATACATTAATACTTTGCCTTGGTCGTTTCGAGCCGCACGCCCAATCGTTTGAATTAAGGAACGAATATCACGCAAGAAGCCTTCTTTGTCGGCATCCATAATCGCTACCAAAGATACTTCTGGTAAATCTAAGCCTTCACGCAATAAGTTTACGCCCACCAATACATCAAAAACACCCATTCTGAGTTCTCGCAAAATTTCAACTCTATCTAAAGTTTTTACTTCCGAGTGAATATAACGGCATTTTACGCCTACTTTATCTAAGTATTTGGATAACTCTTCCGCCATTCTTTTGGTCAAAGTTGTTACTAAAACTCTTTCTTGGCGTTCTATTCTGAGATAGATTTCTTCTAATAAATCATCAATCTGATTCAAGCTTGGTCGTACTTCAATTTCTGGGTCGAGTAATCCTGTCGGACGAATGATTTGTTCTACCACCACACCTTCTGAACGCCTTAATTCATAATCGGCTGGCGTAGCTGAAACGAAAACCGTTTGACCAGTAATATTTTCAAATTCTTGAAAAGTAAGCGGACGGTTGTCCATCGCCGAAGGCAAACGGAAACCATAATCTACCAAAGCTTCTTTTCTGGAACGGTCGCCTCCCCACATGGCACGAATTTGTGGCATTGTAGCATGGCTTTCGTCAACGACCAAAATGAAATCTTCAGGGAAAAAATCTAATAAACAGAAAGGTCTTTGCCCAGCTTTGCGTTGGTCGAAGTAACGAGAATAATTTTCAATGCCTGAGCAATAGCCCAATTCTCGCATCATTTCTAAATCAAATTCAGTTCTTTGTTTAATACGTTCGGCTTCTAATAATCGGTTTTCACTTTCAAAAAACTTGATTTGAGAAACCAAATCATCTTGAATATAATTGATGGCATTCATCAATACATCTCGTCCAGTCACAAAAAGATTGGCAGGGAAAATCGCAATCATTTTTTCTTCCGAAATCTTCTTGCCAGTTTGTGGATTTATGCGTTGAATGGCTTCAATTTCATCGCCAAAGAAAATAATTCTATAACCAAAATCAGCATAAGGCAAGCAAATATCCACCGTATCGCCTTTTACTCTGAAAGTACCACGAGTAAATTCTACTTCAGTACGGGCATACAGAATTTCGACCAAACGATACAGAAATTGATTACGAGAAATGATTTCGCCCACACCAAAACGAAGAATACTTTTGCGATATTCCTCTGGATTTCCCATACCATAAATGCAAGAAACCGAAGCAATTACGATAACGTCTCTTCGCCCAGACATCAAAGCCGAAGTGGTTGCCAAACGGAGTTTATCTATTTCTTCATTAATAGCAAGGTCTTTTTCGATATAAGTATTGGTAGAAGCAATAAAAGCTTCGGGTTGATAATAATCGTAGTAAGAAACAAAGTACTCTACGGCATTTTCTGGAAAAAACTGCTTGAATTCTCCATAAAGCTGTGCCGCCAAAGTTTTGTTATGACTCAAAATCAAAGTCGGGCGATTGAGTTGCGTAATCATATTGGCAACCGTAAAAGTTTTTCCCGAACCCGTTACTCCTAGAAGCGTTTGTGATTGCTCGCCATTCTGAACGCCTTCAACCAATTTTTCAATCGCTTGTGGTTGGTCGCCCGTTGGCTTATATTCTGAAACAAGTTTAAAGTCCATGAATTATTCTTCTATAAATTTTTGGATAATATGATTTTTGACGAAGTATTGCAGTCCAAAGCTTATCTAAAAGCATTCTTAAAATTACACAAAAGCACCTAAAAAAGATAGCTTTACAAAACAAACACAGATAGTTAATTGATAGTTTATTGGTAAATTAAAGCTCAATCTCAAAACATTTAATTATGAACAAACTAAAATACTGCATACTTTCTGGCATTTCGATCATGCTTTCTCTCAGCTACTCAAACAATGCGATAGCACAATTAGCCAAGCATTCAACGCCAAAAGAAATTCTTCCAATTGTTTATCATTTCGAAAGTAAGCCCATTTGGTCAGACGAATTTGATTATGAAGGCTTGCCCGACCCTACAAAATGGAATTATGATGTTGGCGGAAGAGGTTGGGGAAACAATGAATTACAGTATTATACCAAAGAAAATCTAAAAAATGCCAGAGTAGAAAATGGCAAACTCATCATCGAAGCCATCAAAGAGAATTTCGATAAAAACACTTATACTTCTGCTCGATTGGTGACGAAAGGAAAAGGCGATTTTCTATACGGGCGTTTTGAAATAAAAGCTAAACTTCCCTTCGGAAGAGGTACTTGGCCTGCCATTTGGATGTTGGCTTCAGAACAAAATTATAGTGATAAATTCTGGCCAGATAATGGAGAAATTGACATTATGGAACACGTTGGTTACGACCCAGGCAATGTACATGCAACAGTACATACAAAAGCTTTTAATCACGTAATCGGAACACAAAAAGGCAAGGAAATGATGGTAAATGATTTTGATAAAGCATTCCATGAATATCGTTTAGATTGGACTCCACAAAAAATAGAAATGTACATCGACTCAAAACTGTATTTTACTTTTGAAAATACGGGTAAAGGTTTTGCAGAGTATCCCTTCAATAAAAAATTTCATTTATTACTCAACCTTGCTGTTGGTGGAAATTGGGGCGGAGCAAAAGGTGTGGATGAAAGTATTTTCCCACAAAGAATGGAAGTGGATTATGTGAGAATTTATGGTTTAAAGAAGTAGAGTATTTTTAACCACATTAAACTTTAGAAAGAGTAAAACTCTAAAACAAATGTTTAATCAACTATGAAAAAACTATTCGCTATTTTCTTACTCTCGCTAATTTTTAGCGATTTACAAGCACAAAAAAAGTACGAAGCCAATTGGGAATCCATCGATTCCAGACCAGTACCAACTTGGTTTGAAGATGCCAAATTTGGTATTTTTATTCACTGGGGATTATTCTCTGTTCCTGCTTGGGGACCGACTGCCAAAGATGGCGTGGGTATTTATGACCGTTATTCAGAATGGTATTGGAAAGGAATTTCTGACCCAAATCGTAAAAGTTATGCGGCTTTTACGAAATTTCATAATAATACTTTTGGGAAAGATTTTAAATACCAAGATTTTACGAAAGACTTTAAATGCGAACTTTTTGACCCGAACGAATGGGCAAAAGTGTTTGAAGATGCAGGAGCAAAATATGTCGTGCTAACATCAAAACACCATGAAGGCTACACGCTTTGGCCAAGTAAAGAAGCTTGGAATTGGAATTCAGTTGACTTAAATCCACATCGTGATTTAGCGGGCGACTTAATGAAATCAGTACGTGATAAAGGTTTACGGATGGGTTATTATTACTCTTTGTACGAATGGTTTAATCCTCTTTACAAAGAAAATGTTAACAAGTACGTTGACCAACACATGATTCCACAGATGAAAGATTTGGTAAATCGTTACAAACCAGATGTACTTTGGACAGACGGAGAATGGGATCATTCTTCGGAAACTTGGAAGAGTACCGCTTTTCTCTCATGGCTTTATAATGAATCGCCAGCTAAAAACGACATCGTAGTAAACGACCGTTGGGGCAAAGAAACAAGAGCCAAACATGGTGGAATTTATACAACAGAATACGATTTAGTTCATGACCAAAATTCTACTGGTATGGAAATTAATCATCCTTGGGAAGAATGTAGAGGCATTGGCTCTTCGTTTGGTTTCAGTAGAAATGAAATGCTAGATGATTACTCGACTTCAGAACAATTGATTCATATTTTGGTGGATAAAGTAGCTCGTGGAGGAAATTTATTGTTAAATATTGGTCCTGCTGCCGATGGAACAATTCCTGTAATAATGCAACAACGTTTGCGTGATATTGGTAAATGGTTAAAAGTAAATGGAGATGCCATTTATGGTACAAGAAAATGGACAAATGCTCCTAAAATTGAAAAGGAGAATACAATTTACTTCACTGCCAAAGGGAAAGATTTATATGTAATTACAACAAAATGGCAAGAATCGCCAATAACTGTTACAGGTGTAAAATCAGGTAAAGTACAATTATTAGGTTTTAATGGAACGGTGAAAAGTAGTGTAAAAGCTGGAAAATTAATCATTACTCCTCCAGCACTTTCTCCAGCCAAAAATCCTTGTGACTATGCGTGGGTTTATAAAATTGAGAATGTGCTTTAGGAAAGTAATCAATAATTGAAATCAAAATAAAAACCCGTCGGTCAAAGACTGACGGGTTTATTTGTTTCACTCTCAAAATTAAATTTTGACTTTTCGTCCTTCGTTAATTAGAGGCGTTTGGCTTCTTCCCAATACACATCCATTTCAGCTAAGGTCATATCTTGTAAGGCTTTGCCTTGTTCTTTTGCTCGTAATTCTAAATGCTGAAAACGCTTGATAAACTTTTTATTGGTTCTCTCCAAAGCCGTTTCAACATTGATATTGATAAACCTTGCGTAATTTACCAAAGAAAAGAGTAAATCTCCAAATTCTGCCTCTGCTTTCTCAATGTTAATTGCTTGGTTGTCAACAACGTTAAACTCATTCTTGAATTCATCCATTTCCTCTTCTACCTTTTCCCACACCTGATGTTTCTCTTCCCAATCAAAACCTGCACCCCTTGCTTTCTCCTGAATTCGCATTGCTTTTACTAAAGCTGGAAGCGATTTCGGTACTCCTTCTAAAACCGATTTATTACCTTCTTTGAGCTTTAGGGCTTCCCAATTTTGTTTTACTTGTTCTTCATTTTCAACTTTTACATCGCCATAAATATGTGGATGACGGTGAATTAACTTTTCGCAAAGACTATTTATTACATCAGCAATATCAAAAGTATTCGTTTCAGAGGCAATTTTTGAATAAAAAACCAAATGCAACATAACATCACCAATTTCTTTCTTAATTTCCTTCATATCGCCATCAATGATGGCATCTGAAAGCTCATAAGTTTCTTCAATTGTTAAATGTCTGAGCGATTCAATTGTTTGTTTTTTATCCCAAGGGCATTGCTCTCTAAGTTCGTCCATAACCGTAAGCAGACGGTCGAAAGCAATTAATTGTGATTGTCGTTTTGTTGATAACGTATCAAAATCCATAAGTTGTATTTTAGAATACAAAAGTAATGGATTCTAACGGTTAAATGGAAACCTTATAGGTTTTAAAAACCTATAAGGTTTAAGAAAATTAATATTCCAGAATAGTATTGAGGGATATTTTATTCTGTAGATGAAAATGATTCGGAATGAGGCAATAGGAATAAGTTTCAATTGCATCGATAGTATGATGAATGTAGCGGTCTAAAAAATATTTATAATTATCAGCATTACGGAATAGATTTTCGTTGCCAACAGCATGATTAACAATATGATAAAATTGATTTGATTCAAAATTGACTAACCCCTTCATAAACTTAATTGTTGTAGTTAATAAAAACTTAGTAGAAATTCTTATTTCCAATTAAATATACGATTTATGTTGAGAATAATCTGAATGAAGAAACAGCTTTAGATGTTTTTGGGGAGTTAGGTTAGCTCTATTTAGATGAATAGAATCTCCCGATTCTGTTGAAGAAGCTAATGTTAAACGTAGTAGGAGTTAATTACAATTAACCATTTAAGTAAACCTATAAGGATTTGTATTTTGTCTAGTAATAAGATTTTCAAACTCAAATCCTTATAGGTTTTAAACGAGCAATTATATTAGTTACTGATTACCCCCAGCATTTTTAGATAAAGCAGATAACTCCGTGAGATTAGCGTATTTCACTACTTCGCCCAAAATAATCACTGCTGGATTTGATAATTGATTGTTTTCGGCTATTTCCTTCAAGTCTTTTGCTACGCCAATTCCTACTTTTTGTTGATTAGTCGTGCCGTTTTGGATAATAGCTACCGGTAAATTTTCTTTGCCAATTGCTTTACAAATTTCAGCCATTTGGCTTAATTTATTCATTCCCATCAAAACTACAATGGTGGCACTCGTTTGTAATGCCATTTCTAAATCTTTTGAGAGCGAACCGTCTGTTTTTGTACCAGTAATTACCCAGAAACTTTCGCTTACTCCTCTGGTTGTCAAAGGAATATTAGCATAACCAGCAGCTGCTACCGAAGAAGAAATTCCCGGAACGTAAGCTGTTTCTAAACCAAAGCCTTTTGCATATTCTATTTCTTCCATCCCACGCCCAAAAATAAATGGGTCACCACCTTTTAAGCGTACCACGTGTCCATACATGTAAGCCTTTTCAACAATTAAAAAATTAATGGCATCTTGTGAATGACTTTCACCTGGGCGTTTACCCACATAAATTTTTTCTGTATCAGGCTTACAATAATCTAATAATTCATTCGCAATTAAGGCATCATACAGCACCACATCTGCATCCTTCAAAGCTTTAATGGCTTTGACAGTTATTAAATCTGGGTCGCCCGGACCAGCACCAACTACTGTTAGTTTTGGCTTAGGGTCTAAAGTATTAAAATGTTCTAAACCAGTCATAATTACTTATAAATACAAATGGTGAATAAATAGGGTCAGAATAAAGCCTATTCACTCACCATTGATGATTGATTTCTACTATAAAGGGTAAATTATACCAACGTTAATTGGTCACGATATGCCTTTGCTAAGGCCAAGAAAGCCTCAGCATCTTCTACATATTTTGTAGCAAATTCTTGTGAAGGCTCGTTTTGGTTAATTTGTAAAACCAATTCTTTAAATGTTTGACCACTTAAAGAAATCTCACCTTTTGCCACAAAATGCTCGTCAAATTTATCAATTACACCACTTTGTGTAGATGCACTTACTGATTTATCTAATAACAAAGCTTTTGCCGCACTTACAAATACGCTATAAGCATGATAGATTGAATCTGCCCAACGATTTTCATCGTAAGCCGCTTTTGTCCAATCCATTTTCTCTACAGATTCCAACAACAAAGTAGCCACTAAATCTATAATTACGCTGGCACATTCACCAACACCAATTTCTGTTTGGAATTGTTCTGAAGCACCCCAGTCGATAAAATCATCTTCTTTCAAAGTAGTTAAATCTGCTACTGGTTTCAACAAATTATAGAAGTATTTCTCGCCCTGACGGTCATAATAATCATTGAAGTATTCGCCTTCGTTAGCATTTTCTTCATAATTATTCAATACTACTCTTAATACTTGTGGACCACGTTTTGATGGCACTTTAATTACTTTATCAGCCACACGACCAACACCATCGCCTACTGTTCCACCACCTAACAATACTTGTAATGCAGGTAAAACACGCTTATCAGCTGCTTTCAAAGACGAACCGTGGAAACCGATATTTGCCATACCGTGTTGTCCGCAAGAGTTCATACAACCAGAAATCTTTATTTTAATATCGCTATTGTGAATTAATTCAGGGAAATCTTCTGTAATAACGGCTTCTAATTTTGAAGTAATGTTGGTACTATCTGAAATCGCTAAATTACAAGTGTCTGTTCCAGGACAAGCAGTAATGTTTGCCATCGAATTAGCACCTGCTGCTGCAAAACCGTGGGCTTCTAATACTGAATATACATAAGGTAAATTAGCCTCAGGAACAAATTTCAACATCAAACCTTGGTTGATGGTTACTCTTACATCGTCAGCAATATAACCTTCTAATTGTTCGATTAATGAACGAGAAGTTGTTGAATGAATATTTCCATTCAAGATTCTAACATAAACACCATAGAAACCAGCTTGCTTTTGTTCGAAAGTATTAGTTGCTTTCCACAAATCGTAAGCTGCTTGATTCGTAATAGCTACTTCCGAAGCCGTTTTAGAAGGCAACGCATCTGCTTCTACATTCCATTTTCCAGTTTCAGTATCAACTTCGAATGATTTACTTTTTAAAGATTTCCATTCTGCTTGAATCAATTCTGTTAGTTTTTCAAAACCAATTTTTTGAATTAAGAATTTGATACGTGCTTTATGACGAGAGTTTCTTTCGCCATGACGGTCGAATACTCTTAAAGTTGCTTCTAAAAAAGGAATAATTTGGTCAGCCTCTAAAAAGTCGAAAGACGTTTTAGCTAACATTGGTTGCGCACCTAAACCTCCGCCTAATACTACTTTAAAACCACGTTTGCCATCTTGGATTTTAGGAATAAAACCCATGTCGTGCATATAAGTTAAGGCAGTATCTTCGTCGGTATTTGAGAATGCAATTTTGAACTTTCTACCCATTTCCTGACAAATTGGATTTCTCAAGAAATAACGGAAAGTAGCATCTGCATAAGGACTAACATCAAAAGGCTCATTAGGGTCTATACCCGCTGAAGGCGAAGCTGTTACGTTTCTTACTGTATTTCCACAAGCTTCACGAAGCGTAATATCATCTTCTTCTAATTTCGACCATAATTCTGGAGTTCTATCTAAAGAAACAAAGTGAATTTGTATATCCTGACGAGTAGTTAAATGAAGATTTCCAGTAGAATATTCGTCTGAAATATCAGCAATACGTTTCCACTGTTTGAAAGTCATTTTTCCATAAGGCAACTTAATACGAACCATTTGAACACCTTGTTGGCGTTGGCCATAAACACCTCTTGCCAGACGAAGGCTACGGAATTTTTCCTCGTGAATTTTTCCTTCACGGAATAATTCTATTTTGCGAGCCAAGTCAATAATATCTTTCTCTACAAGTGGATTTTCGAGTTCAGTTCTGAAACTTTGCATGATTTTCTTGATATTTTTTAGCTTTTTACTTTTCCAGAGGAGCATAAAAAACCTTCCTATTACTCTATTAATTATATAGATTTAAGGCAAAATTAATCAAGAAAGTTCGGCAAGCAATATTTTTTTCTAAAAAAATGTTTGCTTTTTTTGCTAAAGCCTTCATAATTATTGGCTTTTAAAAATATAACAGAAAGGACTTTAGCTAAAATAGCCTTTGGGAAGGAATTAAAATACAGTAAGAATTATACTATATTTGTAAGTGTATTTGACTTAAAACAACCCTGAAAAACATGAAACAAAGCTTCTTTGCCTTGATGGCTCTTTTAACAATTAGTCTATCTGCTTGTACTGAAACCAAAAAAATCGCAGAACTACAAGATCAAATTCGTCGTCAAGAAAGTCAAATTGCGAAAGAACGACAAGAAAATTCAGAATTAAGTAGTTTCCGTTTTAGCTTAGAAAGTCAGTTTAAGAAGAAAAACGAAGAGTATCTCAAGTGTCAAGAAGATAGTAAAGAAACTTTTGAAGCCTTATCATTGAAGTACAATCGCTTATTGGATGATTATACCAAATTACAGACCTCATACAAATCTTTGAACGAAGCCTATGAAACCAGTAAAGAAAATGCGGCTTCGGTAATTATGGAATTGGAAGAAAAAACAAGACAGAAAACAGTAAGAGTAACGAAAAGTACAAAGAAAACGAAGACAAGGGCTAGAAGTAAAAAGCGCCGTCGTAGATAATAATAACACCATAAAAAAGGGATTTCAAAGCTGTTTGAAATCCCTTTTTTATGGTATGCAAATAAATTATTTTTCACTCAAAATCTTCAAATGTTTTGGGTCGGCTAATCTTACTACTTCTTTTTTAGAGAATTTAATCACCCATAAGCCCAGAAAAGAGCCATCTTTTTTGAACGCTAAACTATCCATCTTAGCTTTTTCGCCGATTGCATTAAGTTGCTTTTTATCCAGTTTCAATAAATTTTTATTAGCCATAATTGGTGAAGTATAGTAAAAAAAGGCTTCATCTTCCGACTTCTGAATATTATCAATTTGTGGAATATTATGTTCAACATTATATTGATAAGCATCAAGTGTTTCATTGATTTTTTTATCCCAAGCAGGATTTTTTAATTGTAACGGGCTACCAGAAACAATTTCCACCCTGTAAGCTTTCGCTAAAGAATCTTTCAAAGTAGTATCTTGAAGATTTTTAGATAAATCTGCATTGAGTTTTTTTACGATGGTACTCCCCCATTCATCTACTTGTGCTGTAAATTGTGCTGGTGTAATCCGTTTTACTTCTCGTTCGTGCAATTCCTTTACAGCTGCCGTTGTATCAATACGTTTACTGAAATCGCAACTTATCAACAGTATATTTGCAAAAAGTAGTAAAGAAATATATTGGGTAATTGAAGAGAAAAATGAAGGGTTCTGTTTCATGTTTTGTTTTGACCTAATCTGATAATTTGTGTAAAGATAGGGCTGAAACATGAAAAAAGTCGTGATACTTACCACGACTTCCTTGATTATTTTATGAAAGAATCTTAATATCTTCCTCTTCTTCCATTATGTCTTCCGTTATCGTGACGATACTTTGGCGGAGCATTGCGTGGTACTACGATTACTCTTCTTGGCGGAGGCACTACATAACGGTATCTAGGATAAGAATAACCATATCTATATGGATAAGGGCGGCGGCTATCAACTCTCACATAAGAAGGTCCACAAGACGCTACCAATAGAATAATTGCTAATGATAAAAAAAGCAATTGAAATGTTCTATGAATTTTTAGCTTTTTCATGACGTATGGAGTTTAAAATATGGTACTTAGAGATTAAATAACGAAGAAGGTTTAAAATAAGTGTAGTGCTATTTACTTGGGTATCTAAGCAAAAGACAATCCGATAAACATTTACCCCCATTGAATATAAAGAATTTTGTATCTTTGCACCCTGATTTTTAGTTTGCCAAAATATTCGGCTATACTCGCTAATATCAAGCTGTTGAACTTTCCGAAATAAGAAAAAATATGTTAGAACAATTAGAATCCATCCGTGAACGATTTGAAGAAGTTGCCCAGCAAATGACGCAACCCGAAGTAGTATCGGATATGAAAAAATATAAAACAATTAGTAAGGAGTATAAAGACCTTGAAAAGATTGTTTTAAAATATAATGAATACAAGAATATCCTTTCTAATATCGAAGGAGCAAAAGAAGTAATTGCTACTGAAAAAGACGAGGAATTCCGTGCTTTGGCAAAAGGTGAATTAGAAGAATTATTACCTCAAAAAGAAGAGTACGAGAAAATTATCAAGGAAATGTTGATTCCGAAAGACCCTAATGATTCTAAAAACATCATCATGGAAATTCGTGCTGGAACTGGTGGTGATGAAGCAGGGATTTTTGCGGGCGACCTTTTCAGAATGTACCAACGTTTCTGTGCTAACCAAGGATGGCAGTTTCAGTTGATGGACTATACTCAAGCCTCGTCTGGTGGTTATAAAGAAATTATCGCCAATATTCAAGGCGAAGATGTGTATGGAAAAATGAAATTTGAATCAGGCGTTCACCGTGTACAACGTGTGCCTGCTACAGAATCTCAAGGACGTATTCATACTTCAGCGGCTACTGTGGCTGTTTTGCCAGAAGTAGATGAAGTAGATGTACAGATTAACATGAATGATATTCGTAAAGATACGTTCTGTTCGTCAGGTGCGGGTGGACAGTCGGTAAACACTACGTATTCTGCCGTTAGGGTTACTCACTTACCATCAGGTTTGGTAGTACAATGTCAGGATGAGCGTTCTCAGATTAAAAACTTTGAAAAAGCCATGACGGTTTTGCGTTCAAGACTTTATGATATTGAATTAGCAAAGCAACAAGAATCTATCGCTGGCGACCGTCGCTCAATGGTTGGTTCTGGTGACCGTTCAGATAAAATTCGTACTTATAATTATCCACAAGGTAGAGTAACCGACCACCGTATTGGTTATACAGTATATAACTTACCAGTAGTAATGGATGGTGAAATTGGCGATTTTATCGAACAACTAAGAATTGCAGAAAACGCAGAGAAATTAAAAGAAGGAGCAGGAGCGTTGTAGTTGTGATGAGTTGTGAATTGTGATTGAGGAGTTGTCATTGCCTAAAATAGGTTGCTCCTCTGTTTTTCTTTAACCCCCAAGTTCATTTTAGAAAGTGAATTTGGGGGTTAATTATTTTTAATCATATTTTTGTAAGTGTTATTTCATATTCATTTGTTTCTCCCAAAACGAGAGAATTAATAGGGTTTGCACTCTCGGGGAAAACAGCAATTTTATCAGTTCCACGTCCAATGTTAATCCCATCTTTTTTAGCTTGTATTGTATAGTATGACATTTGGGCTATATCTATCAGTAAGAATAAATCAGTCGCTCTTTCAGGTATAATTTCTGAAAAATTAAAATTGCCATTTTTATCAGATTGCTTTTTTAGGGTAAATATTGTTTCTCTTTTCACACCTCCACCAACAATACTACCTCCGTAATAGCGATTACAAGAAAAGGTGAAAGAAATATTTTCGATAGGATTACCTTTTTCATCAACTACTTTACCAATAATGATAGTAGAAGAGCTGGGTAAGTTATTTTTTTTGCAAGACACTATTATAAAAGGGGATAGTATGCCCAAAACACCAAGAAATTTTCTTCGTTTCATGTTACATATAGAATTTAAATTGTTAGAAATTAAACACAATGATGCTTTCATCAACTGTATTGAACTGTTGATAATTAATTTGTAATTCTTTAAAAGGGAATAAAAAAGACAGGCAAAATAGGCATTTTGGTGTCGATGAACTACGTAGCTACATTATTGCGTCAATAATCTAACAAATATATTTGCGAAGCAAGTTTTTGGTGAAATAAAAACCCAAATTGTCCTATTAACTATTTTTTGACAATCAATATAATATCATTGTACCAATCTTTATTAATCGGAGTAATTGAATTGTTATGATTTAAGGCTGTAAAGTCTTGGATAAATGAATGATTACATTCATCATTTTTAAAGGTAATTTGTGTTTGTAAAGTATCTGGAGCATTATTATCGTTAAATTTCATGTAGAATACTTTATTTAAAATTAGACCGTCTTTTAATGCCTTATATTCTTCAAATTGCAAGAAATTATTAATGCGGATGCTATAACTTCCATTAACTTCAGGATATGAAATAGAATATTGTTTTTTATTTTCATCTGTTACAATTAATCCAGTTAATTCCTGAGGTAATATAGGATTAGCAGTATTAACGGGAAAATATGGTTGACGGTCTCCTTTTTGAAAAAACAATGATAAAGAGCCATATAAAGGAAGTGAATCTTGATTATTACATTTATCATAACAGCTTATCAAAAGCTGGCTTAATAAGTAGAATGATGTTACAAAAATCAAACGTTTGTTCATGATATTTATAGATTTTTGAAGCTTACTATATACAAAATAGATGTTTGATAATATCCATATAAATCTTAAAGTTTTCATGAAAGTGTATTACTTTCTTTTAACAAATTTAAAATTTAGTTCATTTTTTGTTTCAGTTTTGAAGGGTATGTTTGTCTGATAAACACCATTTACCCGACACAAATAATCGTAACTTCCACTACTATACTCCATACTTCCAGTTGGTTTAAACGTAATAAAACCTGTGCCTTTAGGAATAAATTTTTCTAAATAATAATATCCTTTTGCATCTGTTTGGGTATTTAAATCAAAAGTGCTTTTTGGGTTAAACCCTCCAGTTTCTCCTGCAAACTGAAAGCCTATTCCTTCTAAGGGTTTCCCATTTTCATCAATTACAACGCCAGTAAATATAGTCGCAGCATTAGGGCTATCTAGCCCACTACCATTACAGGACTCTAATAAAATAGTTGGGAGTATGCCCAAAGCACCAAGAAAACTCCTTCGTTTCATGTTACATACAGAATTTAGATTGTTAGAAATTAAACATAATGATATGTTCATCAGCTGTATTAACCGCTGATGAATAATTTGTAATTCTTTAAAAGGGAGTAAAAAAGACAGGCAAAATAGGTATTTTGGTGTCGGTGAACTACGTAGATACAATTTTTTCCGTAATCTAAATTTAAAATAAATATTTTCGAACAAGCTGTAAATCTGTTTTTAATTATTTTTAATCATATTTTTCTAAGCTGAAAATTAAAAGTGTTTGTTTCACCATTAATGATTGGCCCGACTGGATTCCCCACTTGCTCATATTTATTATTTTCCCAAACGTAAATATTATATTTAGTCATTAAATCATAGTTTGTATCACTAAATGGTTTGAATGTAGTTCGTCCATAGTCAACCATGTGTGAAATAGTATAAATTCCATCTTTATTAGTCTCTCCAATTACATCAAATATAGGGATAAGAGAAAGTCCCTTTGCATAATCTCCACTAAATTGGAGTTTCAAGCCTACAACAGGCATATCGTTTTCATCAATTACTTTTCCAGTAATGATAGTTGGACGGTCTGGAAATTCATCTTTCCCGCAAGAAAAAAGTATAGGTGGCAATATGCCCAAAACGCCAAGAAATTTTCTTCGTTTCATGTTATTATAGAACTGAGTTGTTAAAAATTAAAATAAGTAATAATCCTAAACCACCACTTCTGCCTTCTCTAATTTAAACGAAAAAGTCGTTCCTTTTTCTGGTTTTGAGGCTACTGAAATTTTGGTTCTGTGGGCATTTAAAATGTGTTTTACAATGGCTAAACCTAATCCTGATGAGCCATCCGAACGACTTCTGGCTTTATCTACTCTATAAAATCTTTCAAAAATTCTGTTTAAATATTCTGGCGCAATGCCTGGTCCATTATCTCTGATAGAAACTTTCCAATCTTTTTTATCTTCTTCAAAATTTACAATTACTGTTCCGTTTTCGTTGCCGTATTTAATGGCATTTTCTACGAGATTCGTCACTACTTGTCCGATTCTTTGTGCATCCGCTTTTACCCAAACTTGCAATTGTGGCGACTTAATTTGTAGCGTTGTGTTCTTGGCTTTCGCTTTTCCTTCCAATTGCTCAAATACTTCTTTGGTGATTTGCTTAATATCAACCTTCGCCCGATTCATCTTAATATCGCCCGTTTCCATTTGCGAAAGCGTCAATAAATCTTTTACTAAAATATCTAAACCATCTAAACTTTTAGCAGCTTTTACAAGGAATCTTTCACGAACATTTTCATCATCCATCGCTCCGTCCAACAAAGTATGCACAAAACCTTGTGCCGCAAAAATGGGTGTTTTTAATTCATGCGAAACATTGGCTAAAAATTCACGACGATACTTTTCTAAGCGTTTCAATTCTGTTACTTCTTGTTCCTTTTTAGAAACATAGACAAACAATTCATCATTCAATTTCTTGAGCGGATTATTGTTTTTATATAATTTCTTTCTGGTAACACCGAAATCTTTGATTTTTAGTCGGTTGATAGAATCATACATTTTATTGATTTCTTGAAAAACCAAGTAATCCAACACAAAATAAATGAGAATTCCCGCCACAATCAGCGTCGCAATAAAGCTGACGAATAGCACATTTGCATTCGATTCTGGCAGAAAAGAAAGGAAAGAAGTAATAAAAGCAGCAATGACGATAGCCAATAAAGTGGCTAACAATTTGGGATTCAGAAGCATGAGAAAACCTAATTCGTTTTTGATAAAAGGATTTTTACTTTTCTAAAAGGGTAAAGCATGGTAATCCTTATGCAAGTTTCACGTTTTTTGGCGATAATTTGTATTAAATTTAGGAAAATGAATACGAAAATGATTTCCTAAATCGTAGCTCAATAATTCTTTTGTACCTTTGTTCTTTCCTTAAACATATTGAAGGCATTGAATTTTGAGTAAGAATCGTCACTCAATCGTTCAATTACTCAATCACTCATTAAAAATGCAACTCAATCAATTAACCGCAATCTCTCCCATCGATGGGCGTTACCGCAAGCAAGTAGAAAGCCTTGCTCCTTTTTTCTCTGAATTTGGGCTTATCAAATATCGTGTTCGTATTGAAATAGAGTACTTTATCGCTCTTTGCGAAATACCTTTACCTCAATTAGAATCGATTAATAAAGATTTGTTTACGGCTTTAAGAGACATTTATCTTAATTTCTCTGAAGAAGATGCCCTTTGGATCAAGGAAACAGAAAAAGTAACCAATCATGATGTGAAAGCGGTTGAGTATTTTATCAAACATAAATTAGATAAGTTTGGTATTAACGATTCCCTAGAGTTCATTCACTTTGGTCTTACTTCTCAAGATGTAAATAATACTGCTATTCCATTGTCTTTATTAGAAGCAATGAACGAAGTATTAGTACCAAAATTAGAAGAAGTAATTGCTAAAATTGAAGCCTTAGCCGAAGAATGGAAAGATATTCCATTGTTAGCGCATACGCATGGTCAGCCAGCTTCTCCAACTCGTTTGGGTAAAGAATTCATGGTGTTCGTAGAAAGAATGGAACGCCAAATGGACTTATTGAAAACGATTCCATATTCTGCCAAATTTGGTGGAGCTACAGGTAATTTCAATGCACATAATGTAGCTTATCCAGAAAACAATTGGGTAGCATTCGGAAATTCATTTGTAAAATCTTTAGGGTTGGTTCGTAGCAAATACACTACTCAGATTGAACATTACGATAACTTAGCTGCTTTGATGGATAATTTAAAACGTTTGAACAACATCGTTTTAGATTTAGACCGTGATATTTGGACTTACGTTTCGATGGGTTACTTCAAACAAAAAATCAAAGCGGGTGAAGTTGGCTCTTCGGCAATGCCACATAAAGTAAACCCAATTGATTTTGAAAACTCAGAAGGAAACGTGGGTATTGCCAACGCTTTGTATGAATTCTTAGCAGCAAAATTACCAGTATCTCGTTTACAAAGAGATTTAACGGATTCAACGGTTCTTAGAAATTTGGGAGTACCGATTGGGCATCAGTTAATTGCTTTAACCGCTTTATTGCGTGGTTTGAATAAATTAGAATTGAATCAAGAAGCCATCAATGCAGATTTAGAAGATAACTGGGCAGTTGTAGCTGAAGCCATTCAAACGATTTTGAGAAGAGAAGGTTATCCACAACCTTACGAAGCGTTAAAAGCTTTGACACGTAAGAATGATAAAATCACCGAAAAAACCATTGCAGAATTTATCGACGGTTTAGAAATCAGTGACAAAGTAAAATATGAATTAAAGCGAATTACTCCATTCAATTATGTGGGTGTGGTAGAGTAATTTATCATAAAACTTCGATAGAGGCTTTAGGCATTGATTTGCTTAAAGCCTTTTTTTGTTCAGCATTGACAACTCTGTATATCTGATGATTATCTCTTATTTATTCAAAAAAATTTTGAATAAGGTTACTTTATTTTGGTGGACAGATAAAGATGATTGATGAAAATTGTTTAAATCAAAAGTGCTTCCATTTACATAGATGAAATGCTCTTCAAACCGTGGCATTACATTCGTAACTTTAAAAACTTCTTTATCTTTTATAAAAACTGAAAGAGTATCCACGGTCTCAATATTAATAAGGGCTGTTCTAAAAGAGCTTACTGCTTCAATGCCAGTTTTGTTATTTAAAGGTTTTATTTCTTTGTTTTGTTTACAACTGATGAGTAAAGAAAAGAAGAGTAAAAATTGAAATGTATTTTTCATTTTTGTAGATTAAATGTATGTTTAACTATGTTGAGTACTGTAATTTGACACATTCAATATTTATGATGAAAATAACAAATTATTGTGGTTGATGGAGTTTTTATAAACTATTGTAAAATTCCATTTACATACATTTTCTTCTCAAACTTACCATCAGGAGTTCCGATAAACCAAGCTCCATGTCTTTTGCCTTTTTCATATAATCCCATGTATTTCAATGAATTATTGCTAGAGATTAGCTTTATAATATGTAGCTCTGTCACACCTTTTAATTCTGTTATTTTATGCTCTAAGATACTAATTTTTCCATTTTCTTCATCCATTTTAAATTTTATAACACTTTGTCCAGAATTACTATCACTTCCGATTAACAATCCTTTTTCATCAGTTAGCTTGCCTTCAAATAAATAAACAATTGCTTCTTTAGAGATTTGATTAATTTCCTCTTTCGACATCTTCCCTATTTTATTAACATTCGGCACTTTAATTTTAAAGATTTTAAAGACAGTCTCACTGTAGTCCATTCCGTAACTAATTGATATTGAATCTGGTGAAGTAAAATTTGGTTCCGAATTAGCAGTAAAGTTTGGTACTTTATTTTGTGCAAATGATATTAATGGTGATATCAGAAATAAAGTTATTTTTAATACGATATTTTTTTTCATGTGTTTATTAAAAGAATTTAAAGGTTATCTAAAAAAGAAGATGTAATAAAGTGCTAATGGTAAAAGACAGTATAATATATGAAATACCATTATTGTTTTGGCATACATTGGAAACCGTTTTTTAAAATACAAATAGGATATAAAACTGACGGTTATAACCAGTAATTCAAATGATATTATTCCAAAAATTATCAATGCCATTGTATAAGAATTTGTGTATTAAATTATCTTTTGAGTTAAAATTTACATCCATATTCGGAATTACAATCTCTATAGTCTTTATATAAAGAATTTTTAGCAGAATCTTCTTCCTGATAATAATTGAATATCAATCCTGCTATACAAAAACCTGATGTCCCCAGCCCAGCAGCTAATGCTAATATTCCATGTAGTGCAGATGCTGTACCAGCAGTAAAACCACTTAATAATTCAATAATTGCAGTTTTTGTATAAACACTTACTCCAGCCATTACTCCTGCTCCTAAACAAGCAACTATACCAGTAGATATTAGATACTTCTGATTATTCATCTTACTTGTAAATTCATTATCAGCATACTCTTTACATTTTTGACATTGTCTTCTAATTGCTGGATTATTATCAATATTGCCTTCTCCACCTTGACCACTATTAGAATCAGATGAGCCACCACCTCCATAAGAATAGCTTGTACCATCATCTTTAATTATACAAGAAGATTCTATTAATTCCCAAGACGTACAATCATTACCATAACAATAACGCTGATACGTATCAATACACTCTTGTACAAGTAGATTGAATTCATTTCCCATCCCTAATACAATTTCAGCTTTAGAACTTTTAAATTCGGCTTTTTTAGAATTTGAAACTCCTATTTTTTTACTAATGGTGTATTCATTAAAATTTTCTAATTTTTCAAAAATATTTTGTTCATTTTTTTGCTTAATTATTGGAATTATAAACTCGCTAGAACTAAATATGTCTATACTATTAGATTTCGGAGTTGTAGTATATACAGTAGAATCTTCAAAATTCAATTCATTTTTTTTCTGCGTATTCAGACTGTCTGGTTTATACACCATTTTGGAAGTATTATTTCCTATGTAATAAATATTATCCCTACTATTATTAATCAAATAAACTTCAATAATGCCTTCATACAAAGGTTTTGTAATATTAATATTCAATAGTTCGAAATTATTACGAGCTTCTTTACTAATAGGTTGTGTCCATATTTCTATTTCTGTTTTATCATTCTTTTTATAATGAAGTTCTAAGTTGACATTGGGGGTTCGTTTGGGGTGATTTTTAAAAATAAAAGGTAAAGCTGTTAAGCTTACACCAAAAGGTGTTAATTCAGATACTTTATTAGTAGCTTTTAACTCTTTATCTTTAGTATTTAGAACATGAAAACCTCCTACAGTAATACCAGCAGTTGCTATTGCTATATTAGACCAAAATTTTTTCAGACTTCCAGATTTATATGAGACATATATACTGGTATTTATTTGTGAATATGAATATTCTTTATCAACAATAATCTTTTCTAGCAATACTTTACTTTTCCCCAATTCTTTAATTTCAGAATGTATACTGAATGTTTTTTGAGAAAAACTAACTTGTTGAAAGAAAAAAAGCAGGGAAAGCAATAAAAAGAGATGTAAGGTATAAATTTTTCTCATGATAATTGATTCTTTAGGTTGAAGTTATAAGTAAAACTATTAAGATTTAAGAATCAATACAAGATGTTTAGTGAGTAAATTATATTCAAATACGCATAAAATAAATGATGAATATATTTTGTTAATCCTGCTTTAAACTGCTATTTTTAAATACTCTATAAATAATATTTTTATCTAAACTTAATACAGTTTCATGTCTATAAATAGAAAAATTAAAAATCTACGTAAAGAAAAAGGATATAAACAATCTTATATTTCATTTCGCACTGGAATTCCACAATCTACTTTATCACGTTTTGAAAATGGTAAGTGTAGTCTTACTATAATTGAATTAGAAAAAATTATAGTATCCTTAGATTTAAAACTAAATATTTCTATCGAAATCCCCTAAAAACACAAAAGCGAAAACCTTTCGATTTTCGCTTTTGTGCTGTGTGTATCTCGTTGTTGTTAATAATTGAATTAGAATCTGAAGTGAGAGAATGCTTTGTTAGCTTCTGCCATACGGTGCGTATCATCTTTCTTCTTCACTGCTGCACCTTCACCTTTAGCTGCTGCCATGATTTCGTTAGCAAGACGGTCAACCATAGTTTTATCTCCACGCTTACGAGCATAAAGAATTAACCATTTCATACCTACTGATAACTTACGGTCTGCACGTACTTCCGTTGGAACTTGGAAAGTAGCACCACCTACACGACGGCTTTTTACTTCTACCGATGGCATAACGTTGTTTAATGCTTTTTTGAATAGCTCTAAACCGTTTTTCTCTTTGGTTCTATCTTCAACTTTGTCTAATGCACCGTAAAAAATCGTGAATGCTGTTGATTTTTTACCATCGTACATCAAGTTATTAACAAACTTGGTTACCATTACATCCCTAAATTTAGGATCAGGTAATACGTATCTCTTTTTTGGTTTTGACTTTCTCATTGGATTGTTAAGATTTTAAGTTTAGCCCATCTTCTGCCCTTAACTAAAGCATACTGGACTGTTTTTGTAATTTGATGATTTGAAAATTTGATGATTTGAAAATGTTATACTTTCAAATTTCTCAATTAACGAATGTCAAATTATTTTTTCTTACCGCCTTTTCCGCCTTTTACTGGAGCTGCCACTTGACCTGGTTTAGGACGTTTAGCACCGTATTTAGAACGACGTTGACGACGACCATTTACACCTGCAGTATCTAAAGCACCACGGATGATATGGTAACGTACACCTGGTAAATCTTTCACACGACCACCACGAATCAATACGATTGAGTGTTCTTGCAAGTTGTGACCTTCACCTGGAATATAAGCATTTACTTCTTTGCCGTTTGTTAAACGTACACGGGCTACTTTACGCATAGCCGAGTTTGGCTTCTTAGGCGTAGTAGTATAAACCCTTGTACACACGCCACGACGTTGCGGACAAGAATCAAGAGCAGGAGATTTTGACTTCCAAGTCATTTGCTCCCTGCCATTTCTTACTAACTGTTGTATAGTTGGCATTTTGTGTTGTTTTAATAGAGATACACATGTCTGATTTTTAAACACTTAGCTATTCTCTCAAAGAAGAATAAATTCAAACGATGAAAGATTTCGTATAATTACCTCAAAATCAGGGGTGCAAAATTACGCAAAGTATCTGAGATACAAAAGGTTTAATGAAATTTATTTAGCGTCTAAACCTCGCTCAATACCTAATTCTAATCCACGTAACTCTGCTAAGCCTCTTAAACGACCAATGGCAGTATAACCCGGATTGGTTCTTTTTTCTGGATTGAGGTCATCTAACATTCTATGTCCGTGATCTGGACGGAATGGTAAACGGTAATCTTCTCTGCCAGTTTCTATTCTTTTACGTTGTTCTGTTACCAAAGCTTTCATCACTCCATACATATCCACATCGCCTGCAAGGTGGTCTGCTTCATGGAAATTTCCTTCTGCATCACGCTTGGTTGCTCTTAAATGGACAAAATTTATTCTATCGCCTAATCTTTCTACCATGCCAACCAAATCGTTGTCTTCACGAACGCCATAACTTCCTGTACAGAAACACAACCCATTATTCGGGCTTTCGTAAGCTTCCAAAATTTGTTTCGCATCAGCTTCTGTACTTACTACTCTTGGCAAGCCTAAAATTGGATACGGCGGGTCGTCGGGGTGAATGGCTAAATTAATGCCTGCTTCTTCGGCTACGGGCGTGATTTCTCTTAGAAATTCATAAAGATTCGCTCTTAATTCTTTTTCACCTACTTCTTTATAGCCTTCTAAAACGACCAGAAATTCTTCAACAGTAAAACTCTCTTCGCTACCTGGCAAACCTGCAATGATATTTTTAACCAATTTTGCACGTTGAGCTTCGCTAGAGTTTTCAAACCAAGCTTTCGCTTTTTCTACTTGAGCAACCGTATAACTTGCCTCAGCATTTGGTCTTTTTAAAATATAAATTTCAAAAGCGGCAAATTCTGTTGCATCAAAACGCAAAGCCGTTGAGCCGTCTGCCATTGGTGCGTCTAAATCTGTACGAGTCCAATCTAAAACAGGCATGAAATTATAACACACTGTATCAATCCCGCATTTGCCAAGATTGATTAGCGATTGCTTATAATTTTCGATATACTCACGATAGTTTCCTGTACGCTTTTTGATGTCTTCATGAACAGGTACACTTTCTATTACTGATAAGGTTAATCCAGCTGCTTCAATTTCAGCTTTACGTTTTTGAATTTCTTCAACCGTCCAGATTACTCCATTAGGTAAATGATGCAAGGCAGTAACGATACCCGTTGCTCCTGCTTGACGAATATGTGCTAATGGAACAGGGTCTTTTGTTCCAAACCAGCGAAATGTTTGTTCTAAAGGCATTTTATTCTGTTAAAATATTATAATGATAGATTTTTACTTATAAAGCTATTGAGGTGTGTTTTTTACCCATTATTGATAGCTATAGCTTACAATATATTAAATTTGCTTCTTTCCTAATAAGGAAATCTTCTCATTCTAAGTCCTTACTTTTCTTGTCTTGATACAAGAAAAGTAACCGTAGCGGCGGCCGCAAAAGAAAATCAAGAAATTCTAAACTCGCTAACGCTCAAACAGTAGAATTTCGGAAAATGCTTACGCCAGTATACTCACAAACTGCGATTGCAGATAAAATTTAAATCTTATCTGCAATCGCTCTATCATTTGATAATCTTGGTACTTTATTTTGTCCGCCTAATTTCCCTTGCGATTTCATGTAATCTATAAAAGCATTTTTTTGTAATACTCTTATTTTCAAAGGTTGGAGAATATTGCCCGTCATCAAATCATCGTAATAAACATTTAATTCTGCTAATTTTTGATTGATGTCTTGTGCGAAAGCACTTAAATCTTGTGGAGCTTTGGCAAATTCTACTAGCCATTCATGATAAGGCAAACCTCCTTCTGGCGGTGTTACTTGTGGAGCTACTGTAAATTCTACTAACTCAACCTCAGGATGACGTTGCATGGCATATTGCATGGCTTTTTCTACTTCTTCGCCAATAACGTGTTCGCCAAAGGCTGAAATAAAATGCTTAATTCTTCCAGAAACAATAATTCTGTATGGATTCAAAGACACAAATTTTACCGTATCGCCAATAGAGTAACCCCAAAGCCCAGCATTAGTATTCATTACTACGGCATAGTTTACGCCTAATTGTACTTCGCCGATGTGCAAACGTCTTGGATTTTCTTTGAAGTAATCTTCTACAGGAATAAATTCATAGAAAACGCCAGAATTCAATAGCAATAAAAGTCCTTCTGCTTCTTGTGAATCTTGATAAGCGATAAAACCTTCGGAGGCTGGGTAGGTTTCAATTGAATCTATTTTCTTACCGATAGATTCAAAAAGTTTAGCACGATAAGGTTCAAAATTTACACCGCCATAAACAAAGAGTGAAAAATCTGGAAAAACATCTTTGATTTTTTTTCCAGTTCTAGCTTGAATACGATCGAAGTACATTTGTACCCAAGGCGGAATGCCTGAAATCAATGACATGGGCTTGTCGATGGTTTCATCAATGATTTTATCAAGCTTTGTTTCCCAATCTTCAATACAATTGGTTTCATAACTTGGTAATTGGTTACTTCTTAAATAGCCCGGCACATGGTGATTCACAATGCCCGAAAGTCGCCCCGTGAATACGCCATTCTTTTTTATCATTTCTGGTGAACCCGACAAGAAAATTAAATTTTTATCCAAAAATTGAGAATTCCCTGTTTCATGAACATAACTTAATAAAGCGTCTCTGGCTCCGTTGATATGAAAACCTATTGATTCTTTTGAAATAGGAATATATTTTACGCCAGAGGTTGTGCCTGAAGTTTTTGCAAAATAAAGCGGTTTATCTTTCCACAAAATATCACTTTCACCAGCTACTACTTTTTCTATATAAGGTTTCAGGTTTTCATAATCTTGCACAGGAATAGCCTCTTTGAAACTTTGATAATCTGAAATGTCTGAAAAGCGATGGTCTTTCCCAAAAAGCGTGTGCGAAGCATCAGCAACTAAACTTTTCATTAAAATAAGCTGTGTTTCAACGGCCTGTTTTTCCCACTTTTGGCGGTTTTGTACTACGAAAGAAGCAAATGGTTTTGCCAGAATTGAACGAAAGCCCATGAAGTACTGTGTTTACAATTTAATTTTTGAAGTGTTAATAGAATGCTGGTAAAGTTAAAAACAAATTTCAGATGATTTACATCCTGAATGTTAAACGATGATGAATCGTTACGCCAAATTCTTTAATAGCTTTTCGGTGTTTGGGCGTTGGATAACCCGCATTATGTTCCCAACCATATTCTGGGAATGTCAACGCCAATTCTTCCATCAAATCATCACGATACGTTTTGGCTAAAATAGAAGCCGCCGCAATGGATAAAAATTTCGAATCGCCTTTTACAATACAAGTATGCGGAATTAATGGATAATTCGGGAAACGATTGCCATCAATCAATAAATGTTCTGGTCGAATACTTAGCTTATCCGTTGCCAAGTGCATGGCTTTCATACTGGCTTTTAGAATATTAATTTCATCGATTTCCTGATTGGAAACCTCTGCTATTTCCCAAGCGAGTGCATCTTGTAAAATATCTTTTCTAAGAATTTCTCTTTGATTTTTACTCAATTGCTTTGAATCATTCAACAAAGAATGCGTATAATATTTTGGTAAAATCACGGCTGAGGCAACTACTGGCCCTGCCAAACATCCACGCCCTGCTTCGTCCAAACCCGCTTCAATCAGGTTTTCGTTATAAAAACTTTTTAACATTTTTTTGATTTAATATACTGCCAAAACCTATAATTCTTGATTCTGAATGTTCATTCTAATCCAAAATCATCTAAAACCCTATTGTTTTCTTCCGAATAATAAGTACTTTTATCAATTAACAAATGTTAATCTCAAGTAATATATTTCTAATTTTCAACTGGTTTTTGGCATGATTTATGTGACATTTCGAACGTTGAAACAACCATTGAACATACTTATAAAACCCAAATTTGGAAGTTATTACGCTGAAATTTGGAATTATTTTTACAATGCCTTTCTTAAATAACAACATGCTCAGACTCAAAAGAAATGCTCTTTTATTCTTTTTGATTGTTATGCCAAATTGTTATTTGGCTGCCCAGTATGTTGATACTCCTCTTGATAATGCTGTTCGTTTGTACGAATTACAACAATATCCCAAAGCTATTCAGGCTTTTAATCAACTTTTAAAAAATGGTTATGCTACGCTTTCTGCCAAAAACAAACTTTCTGTTTTGCTAAAACTCGCTTATAGTTATAAACAAAACAAAGACGAAGTAAATGCTGAACGCATTTATAGACAAGCATTTAACACTTTCCCGAAACTTATTAGTGACGATGCCAAGGCTTATGTGAATTTTGCGCAGGTTTTAGCCAACAATGGAAAATTCCAAGAAGCCCAAGAATACTTGTCTTTATCTGAAAACATCCAAAGTACTAAAAATCAATCTGGAAATACTCCGCAAAATATGAGTAGCCCAACTTCGCAAAAATCGACTGCTACTCTTAACAATGCCAATAATTATAAAATTGAATATCTGGATATTAATACTTCTGGTCCAGAATTTAGCCCAATGTATTACAAAGATGGTATTGTTTTTTGTTCAGAGAAAGAATCTTCTACCAAATTAATAAATGATAAAGGTAACTTACTGGATTTATATTACCTTGACGATTTAAAGAAAGTACAACAAAGCGATGAGCCGAATGCTGACAAAAGAAAACGCAAAAGTACTGCCAAGAACGCAAAAGCATTGGGCGACGATTATTATTCCAGACAGACTTCCAACGATTCTAAAACCCTCAATTACTTTAGCGGAGAAGATGAAAAACTGAGTAATCAAACTGCCAATTCTGAAAGTTTTAGCAAAGCTCTCAATTCTAAATTCCATGAAGGACCCGCTACTTTCAACCATGATTTTTCTAAAATTATCTTTACTCGTAATAATTCAATAGGCAATAGAAAAGGGCTCAGTGAAGACAATATCAGCAAATTGAAACTGTATATTTCTGAAAACATTAATGGTAATTGGGAAGAAGCCATAGAATTGCCTTTTAATGATAACGAATATTCAACGGCGCATCCTGCTTGGTCTAAAGATGAAAAAATACTTTACTTTGCTTCTGACCGACCGGGCGGTTTTGGGGGAATGGATATTTGGGCGGTAAGCTATAATAATGGACAATGGACTGTTCCGAAAAATCTAGGTAAAAACATTAATTCAAAAGGCTCTGAAGTATTTCCATTTGTCGATGAAAAAGGAAATTTATACTTCTCGTCAAACGGACAAGGTGGCGAGGGTGATTTGGATATTTTCTTTGCTGAAATGAATGCAGGACAAAGTATTTCAAAGGCTTCAAACATAGGAAAACCGTTCAACTCTCCCTTTGATGATTTTGGTATTATTAGTGATGCTAATAGACAAATTGGTTATTTTAGCTCTAACCGAAAATTGGGTGAAGATGATGATATTTACCGTTTTTCAGTTGAAAAAACAATTAGTGATTGTCGAGAAATGACGATTATTGTATTTGATTCAAAGACTAAAAAAGCAATCAGCAATGCCGTCGTAGTGATTACTTCAGCCGATAGTCATTTAGAAAGCAAGAAAACAGATGCTGATGGCAATATTACTTTTTGTACGGCACAAGACACCGATTATTCCTTCAAAATAGAAAAAGAAGGTTTTGTAGTTAAAACAATTGGTTATTCAACCAAAGGAGAAATTGATACTGAATCATCGACATTAGAAATAGATTTAGCCCAACAAGCACCTCTTGAATTGCAAATTTCAACGACAAAAAATAGTACTTCAACTAAAAAAAGCCCCAATCCTGCTAATCTCAAAAATAAATCCATGCTTACGGGTTTTGTGAAAAGCGAAATTGATCAGAAACCAATGGAAGGTGTTTTAGTTTCTTTTATCAATGTTTGTGATAATAGCGTTCAGCAAATTACTACGGGTGCTGACGGTAGTTACACTTTTTACATGAATGAAGATTGCGATTATACCATTGAAGTTTCAAAAAGTGGTTATGGCAAAAATGTCAATAAAATTAAGAAAGTAAAAAAAGGCAATGCCAAAGTAATTTCACAGGATTTAAGTTTGTTTAAAGAAGGCGATTTAATCACGATGAATAAAATTTATTATGATTCAGGCAGTGCTACTTTACGGAAAGATGCCATGCGAGAATTAAATAAATTGACAATTACGCTTCAAAAAACACCAACAATGGTGATAGAACTGGGTTCACATACAGATAGCCGTGGCGATGCACAAGATAATTTGAATTTATCAACAAAGAGAGCCCAAGCCGCAGTTGACTATATCGTGAGTAAAGGGATCAGTCGCAATAGAATTTTAGCCAAAGGTTATGGCGAAAGCGAATTAGTGAATAGTTGTGCCGATGGCGTAAGTTGTACAGAAATTGAACACCAACAAAACCGTAGAACAACGGTGAAAATTATTAAGATTAAGTAGGAAGAATACTTTCAAGCCAATGTTAATTGCCACTTTTGTATAAATTATTTGTAGAGGCTCAGGTAAAATCTGAGCCTTTTTTCTTTTCTGAAGAACTCCAAAACTTACTTACTGAAAAAACTCACTCCCACTTTACCTCCACATAAATATCAGCATTACGTCCTTTATCGTCGCTACATGAAATTTTGATTTTGCCAGCTTCTGGTCTGAAAAATACTTCTGTATTCGGTGAAGCTTTTTGCAATAATTTATCATTGATGTACCAATAAACCGTTTTTACTTCATTGCCTACCTGACAATTCAGCATCAATTTTTGGTTTTCATTTTTAGCCAAAAAATACTCCGAACCATCTACAGGATATACAATTTGCGGAGCATTGGTATTGAATACTCTTTCACATTTCGGATTATGTGGAGGGACTTTTTCGTAAAGAATATGCTTGCTTTCGTACCAACTCAATAATTCTGGAGCATAATTTGGGTAAAGTTTCTGCACCGTTCCACTTTCGGGCAAACAATGCGAACAGTAACTTATTTTTTCATCCCTACTTACATAAATGTACTTGGCGTGTTGGCATTTCGTCATTTTAGACACACTCGGAATATAATAATCCACAATCTGGTGCGTACAAAAATCATTCGGTACATCGCCACTTTCGGCACATACTTTTCGGTAAGCGATATTTTCGGGAGCTTTAAACCATTTAGAAGAAGAATTATAATCGACAGTATTAAAAATATCAAAAAGTAAAGGCGTAGCGATATTTGCTCCTGAAAGTTCGGGTACTCCTTCACCAGAAAAATTCCCAACCCAAACGCCAATGGTATAATTTGCATTATAGCCGATACTCCAAGCATCTTTTTTACCAAAAGAAGTGCCCGTTTTCCAAGCAATTTTGGGCATTCTATAAGTATAATCGTAATTATTGGGTAAATCTGGACGAGTAATTTGTGCCAAAATTTGGGTAATCAAATAACTGGATTCTTTAGAAATGATTTCGTTTTTTATCCGTGATTTTGTATCAGCGTTTAAAGTATAAGTAGCTTTCTGGAAATTTCCTTCTTGAGAAAAAGCGGAAAAAAGATTCGTCAATTCTTCTAAAGTAACGCCACAACCGCCTAAAACTAAAGAAAGTCCAAGCTTGGAAGAATTCTTTTTGACCGTCTGGAAATCTGCTTTTTTTAATTTATCCACGAAAACAGGCGTAGAAATTTCTTTTAAAATTTTGACTGCTGGAATATTCAGCGAGTTTGCCAAAGCGTATTCTATCGTGATTTTTCCATGAAAAAGTTTATCAAAATTTTCAGGCTCAAAACCTCCAAAATTAGTCGGCACGTCGTTAATGGCAGTTTTGGGTGTAATAATTCCTTTGTCGAAAGCCGTTGCGTAAAGTAAAGGTTTCAGCGTACTTCCCGGCGAACGAATGGCACGAATGCCATCTACTTGTCCGCCATCAATCGGATTATTAAAATCTGCCGAACCGATATAAGCTTCCACTTGATGCGTTTTATTATTAATCACCATCACCGCAGCATTATGAATGTTCATAGCGTACAAGCGACTGACATAATTCTGCACAATGTTCTCAATCGTCAATTGTTTATGACGAACCAAAGCCGTTTTAATGATAGATTTCGTAGGATTTTCTTGTTTCAAACGCAAAGAAAGATGCGGTGCTAAATGTGGAGCTTCGTGGCGAATTACATTCAGCGGTTCGTTCATGGCATCTTCAATATCTTGTGCATTGAATACTTTTTCTTCTTTGAAA
Organism: Arcicella rosea; assembly: GCF_040543805.1. Lineage (NCBI taxonomy): Bacteria > Pseudomonadati > Bacteroidota > Cytophagia > Cytophagales > Flectobacillaceae > Arcicella > Arcicella rosea. Next base: position 170,327 of record NZ_JBEUMS010000014.1, on the reverse strand, counting down.
TTCTGTAACCAACGATTCCTTTCTTGTAAAATATAAGGATTATTCACGCCCAAACGCAAGCTTGACGGTCGGTTTGGAATAATGGTCAAAGCCGTTACTTCTGCCAAACTCAATACATTTGGCGACTTCTGGAAGTACAAAATAGAAGCCGATTTTAAGCCTTCGATATTCGAGCCATAAGGCACAAGATTGATATAAAACTGTAAAATTTGGTCTTTAGAATAATGAAATTCTAATTGTATCGCCCGAAAAATTTCGATGAATTTATTGAAATAAGTTCTTTTCTGAGGATTAAGCAAGCGGACTACTTGCATCGTAATCGTACTTGCTCCCGAGGTTCTTCTACCTGTAAGTACATTCTTTACTCCTGCTCGCATCACGGCAAAGGGGTTTACCCCAAAATGCCAACGAAACCAACGATCTTCTTTAAAAACGATGGCTTTTTCGAGTGTTGGCGTAATTTCGTTTAGCTCGGTTTCCATTCGCCATTTGTCAGTTTTGTTCAAAAAAGCGTGCAGTAATTTTCCTTCGGAATCGGTAATGAGTGTAGAATAATTGGGGTTGATTCTGAACGGAAAAATCAAATCTAACAAAACAAAAAGGATAAAAAGGCAGGCTATTCCTTTAAAGTATTTGTTTTTGATAATTGTTTGAAAGGCATTGATGAGTTTTTGCTTGAACATTGTAGCGAAAAGAGATTTTTGTAAAGATATGAATTCGGTTTTTACTTCGGCAACAATTTTAGGCTTTTCAATTTCATCATCAATTTTTACAAAATGAATGTCTGCTTTTACCACATAACCAAATAAAAATAGCGAGGTTTGAGGCTTTGAATATCTTTGTTGGGACTTTAGAAGCAAGAGACAAGACGCAAGAGACAAGATTTTAGACTTGTTGGAGACTTTAGGACTGGAGGACTTTAAGATTTTTAGAAGCAAGATACAAGAAGCAAGAAAAAAGATTTTAGACTTTTCAGTTTAGAATTAAATTATAAATATAAGAAATAAAAAAAGCTCAAAGCTCACGGCTCAAAGCTCATAGCTCGTAACTCAACTAAACCCTCAAAAACAATGCAAAGATTAACCGTAGCGGGACGATTATTGATTACCGCAATTATCGTAGGAGCAATTTATTATGGCTTTACAAAATTTGGAGGACAAGAAGCACTCCAAAAATTAGCTCCAGCAACAACAGCTTCTGCCACAAACACTGCTGATTCGAATGAATCTTCTTCTTCAGAAGAAAATTCTTCGGCTACTGTTGAAGGCGAGAAAAAGAGTTTTGATTATACTCCTCCCGGCCCAATTGCAGGGAAATTGAAAGGAGTAGTGGAATTAGGTGCAAGTGGTTTCAATTCATTTATTATCAGAATTGATGCTGACAAACGTTGGAAGCTTGAAAAAGCAGAGTTTGGAAATAGCTTGGTAATTGAAAATATGGCAAGTGATGACGACATCAGAGCGGGCTTGAAAAAATACATTGGTGGAATGTTGGATTATGGTGTAAGTGGAAAAGATATTCACTTCGTAGTGAGTTCTGGAGCTGTAAAAGCAGAAGGTACTCAGAAAATCATTAAAGTATTGAAATCTTTGAAATACTTTGTGAATACCGTAACGCCAGAACAAGAAGGGATTTTAGGCTTGAAATGTGTACAACCTGCCGAATATGCTGATAATTCATTTGTAGCGGATATTGGTTCGGGAAATACCAAAATCTCTTGGAAAGAAAACGGTAAATTAACTTCAGTAGAATCATATGGTGCGAAGTATTTTCAAAATGGTGTAAGTGACGAAACTGTAAGCAAAGAAGTTGGAGAAAAGTCTAAAAAAATTCCAGAAGCAAATCGTAAAACTTGTTTTATCATCGGTGGTGTACCTTTTGAATTAGCGAAGAAAGTAAGAAAAGACAAAGAGCGTTATACCGTTTTGGATGCGCCTTCGGCTTATCAATTAGACAACGCTAAATCTAAAGCAGGCTTGAACATTTATAAAGCCATTGCCGAATCAACAGGATGTGAACAATTCGTATTCGATTGGGACGCAAACTTTACAATTGGCTTTTTACTTGATTTACCATAAAAATAATTTTTTAGTTGCTAAAAAGGATTGGTTCTTTAGAATCAATCCTTTTTTTGTGCTAGATATTGTTATTTTTACATTGAATAGCATAAAAAAGTATTAATTCGCTTGATAGTATTTATAAATTCATGATATTTATGATTCTTGATTAGCATAATTTATCATGAAATACTTATTAGGCTTGGTTTTTGAAAGAAGCTTTATACTAAACAATAATAATTATTAGACATCGTTATAACATTCGTATTGTTACCACCATTATGAAGCAGTTAATATATATATTTATTTTATCGTCTAGCTTTCAGTCATTATTAGCTCAGGTTCAACCAATTCCTTTAGCTAGTACTAAAGAAGCTCCCAAAAAAGAACTTGCAGTTGATAGTCAAGATGTGAAGTATATCCCACTTTTTGGTAGCAAAAAGGTTGTGGATGAACAGATTTTGAAGTCCAAAGAATTCTTTGCTCAATGTGAACAAAACTTCAAAGACCGTGCTGAAGCAAGTAAGTTTTTTGCTGAAAGAGGCTGGGAATATTTGAGTGAAGGTTTATTGGATACCGCTACGTACCGATTCAATCTTAGTTTTTTACTCGACCCAAATAATGTTGAAGCTTATTGGGGACTAGGTTCGATAAGTTATCAAAGAAAAAATTATGAAGAGTCTGCTAAATTATTGAGAAAAGGATTGGCTTTAGCACCCGAAAATCCAACCTTGATGATTGACGTAGCAACGGTGCAATTGGCTTGTTTTAAAGAACAAAAAAAATGTGATGATATTGACGACGCTTTAATGTTGTTAGAGAAATCATTAAAAATTGATTCAACCAATGCAAATGGTTGGTTAAAATATGCCATCGCCGAATTTCAATTAGAACATTACGACAAAGCTTGGGAATATTTTCATAAATGTAGAATATTAGATATTACTTTTCTGGATATGAATTTCCTACAAGAGTTAATCGCTAAAAAAGAAGACCCGTTAGGAGTATTTAAATAAACAAAGACATTTCAAACGCCTGTTTCTAGCATTAGAGACAGGCGTTTTTGTTTTATAATTTCTGTTGAAATTTGTTCTTTCATCAGGATATTTTTAAATTATGGTTAATATCTCCAAATTCCTAAATAACCATGACAGAACAAGAATACATCGAACAAAGATTAGATGAGCAAATGAGTTTCTTTGCTCAGAAAAGTAGAAATAGCAAAACTAACTACATTAGAACCAAGGTGTTAATTATCATTCTTTCTGCTTCGCTACCTCTGGCTACAAAGTATAGCGAAGTGCCTTCATTTCCTGCAATAATAAGTTTTATAGGCGTATTAATCGCTATTTTAAGTGGATTAGATGCCCTTTTTAATTACCATGAAAGTTGGGTGAATTACAGAAAAGTACGTGAGGTACTTAAAAGAGAAAAAATCTTGTATTTAACAAAATCAGGTCCTTATCTAGAAAATGCTACTTTTCAGCAATTTGTAGCTAATATAGAAGCCATTATGTCCACAGAAAATGCGGAATGGTTTAATTTGAATAATCATCAACAGCAAAATGCCCATCAAGTTAATCCTGATGCTAAAGAAGAAGTAAATAAGTAAAACAATATTTATGGTAAGACTTTTTTCTCAATCAATTTTTTATTTGAATCAAATTCTTTTGGCGAATATTTTGGATTGATAGCCTCTACACTTTTTGTATCATATCCATCATACTTTTTTGATGTATTCACTTTTTGAAGTTCCTTCTTTACTTGTGTTCTTAGGGTTGTATTTTTTATTTTAGCTAAAATTGCAATGGCAGAATCATAGCTAGATTTTTGGGAAGTGGGCTTTTTATTTTCACTATCTACTTCTGTTTTTTTAATGCTTTTATCAATCACATCATGAGCAATGGTAGTCAGAGCAGTATCGAGCTGACTTTGTACTTTTGTTTTGGCTTGTTCTGTTATTAAATAGGCAGATTGTAGCTTTAAACTTAAATCGTCAGCTTCTCTTTTTAGATAATAAGCATAAAATGCCACGATAAAAGCAATGATAAAACCAACAAAGGCAATCACAGAGCGTACTTCTGCTCGTCGTTTCAGTACTAAAAACTGTGCTGCTTGTTCGTTAGCTTTATCTTTTTCATCTTGAGCTTTCTGGGCTAATTCTTTTGCATTTTCAGCTTCTTCCCATACTCGTATTTGTTCGTCTCTTTCTTCACGGAGTTTTGCGGCTTTACTAATTGGGTCAACCAAAGTATCGTGTCCTAATTCATACATTAATCGTCTTTGCGAATCTTGTTCCACTTTCAATAAAGATGCTTCTCGTAAAATATCTAATATTTGTTGGGCAATTTGTCTGTTAGGAATATGTAATTGTTCCACTAAAACCACAAACATCAAATAGTGATGCTCAAAAGGGATTCTTTGTCCATTTTGAACCAATACTTCTTCAACCAAGCGATAAGCTGCTTCTCGGAAGGGCGCATCAATTTTGGTTTCGATGGTATCTTTATAATAATTATCAAAAACGGTTTCGATGTCGCCTTTTATTTGTCCATCTTGGTCAATATCAATTTGCTCGAAAGTCAATACAAATTTTTCATCGCCTTGTATCCATGCAGGAACAAATTTATCTTCTACTTGCCAGCAGATAATTTGTAGCGTAGAAGTTTCAATACGCCCATTTCTATCTTGTAATTCACTAACCAATTGCTCTGCTAGTTCTTGTTTAATTTCAAAAGTTGGCGTTTTAAATGTTCCTACGGGTTCATCTGGTAAGGTTGCAGGTTTTAAAACGGCAGCCAAAGCACCTTCTTTATCCAAACCTTTTAATTCGTAACAGTCTTTAAGAATAGCTGGATGAAAATCTTTAAGTTCTTCTAATTGAGCCAATCTATCCGAACGAATGGCAAAAACGACTTTTATTTCAGGTTTCTGATAGAAATTAAGCCTGAATTCTTCCGATATTCCTTCTTGGTCTAATAAATCTTCTTGATTCCTAAAAAAGGCAGGTACGGTTGTGTACAAAACATCTGCCAATTGTTGTTTAAACTCAAAAATGAGTTCTTGCGGATAAGTGAATAGCTCTTCAAACTGGTCGAAAAAGAAAATTATTTCGTTTGCTTCGTGACTAATCTGATAGTTTTTGAGTGTATGCCAAAAGGAATCATCTGTTTCAAAGTATTTTTCTAAAATCAAGGATGATTTTTCCGTTGATTTTTCCTTGATGATAGCATTTATTCTTTCGATGGGCGTTGACCTATCCGAACCTGAAACATAAGGACCGAACTTTACTTCAAAGAAATGTACTTGCTTGTTTTTTTCTGCCAATAAAGGAATGATGCCCGCATTGATTAATGAGCTTTTTCCATAGCCGCTTTTACCAAAGAGTACCACACTTTGGTGTAAAAAAATGTACTTATAGAATTCGGCAATGTCGGTATCTCTTCCAAAGAAAATATCTTTTTCGTCTGTTCTAAATGGTTTAGGCCCAGGATAACGATTTTTACTGACTGTCATGCTCTTTCAGATTTAATCAATGTAACTAAACGTTTTACTTCTTCATAAATACTTTGATAAGCCTCGTCTTGGTCTTTAAAACTTATGATTGAATTATTATCTCTGGGAATTACTTGTCGAGATGCCAGAAAAGGGAAGTCTTTCCAAGCACAAGATTTAAGCAAAACAGGTAAAACGTGTTTTTGTTGATTGATGGCATTCGCTACTTCTTGCTCGATACAGTATTTAGAATTCAGGAAATTTCTACTCACCAAACAAATCATTAATTCAGCGTCTTGCAATTCTGTGGTAATGGCTTTACCCCACTCTTGTCCAGCTACAATTTGTCGGTCTTCCCAAATTTCTATTTCTTTCGATTGGTTAATCAAAGGCGATAAAGTAATGAGTAATTCTTTCTTGAATTCTTCATCTACATGAGCATAAGAAAGGAAAATTCTGACAGGAGTATTTTTATTAGGTTTATTGACTGAAACAGGGACATTAATCGGTTGAACAATTGTTTTGGGAGAAGTATCTTCTTTGGGTTTTAATGCACCATGACAATTGCAGGTTAGTTTATCTAAAAAAGCCGAAGGTGTATAATCCATCATTTCTAAAGATAAACGGTTCATGATAAAGGTGCGAGATGCTTCGGGAATGTGGGCATCTATCGCCAATACATTTTTATCAGAAGCCAATAGTTTCAACAATAAGTGCATATACCATTTATTGAAATTCACTCCTAGAAAAATAAACCGTTCTGCACTTTTTAAGGCAATTTGTAATTCCTGAGGCAAGCGATTGTCGCCTAGAATACTGAAAATATATTCAAATAAATCATCATAAGTAAAAACCAAGGATTCTGATTGGCTCAATGAGCCTAAGATATTATAAACCGTTGGCGAATCGGGACTGAGCGGAGGAAGTGCTTCTTTTTCGGATGTTTTATTTTTATGATAATATCGAACGGGTGTCTGTAAAATGCGTGAAAAAGTAGCTTCTTCGGGAATCAGAGAAAGGATTAACTGTGAAGGCAACTTTTTTAATAACTCTGCAATCGCATCAAGCTTCGTTTGATTCTGTTCAATTACTCTTTGCATCGCCTTCGCAATGTGACGAATACCGTCATTTTTTTCGGCTTTTGCTCGAACAGGGTTGCTGATTTTTATTTGGAATAATTGCTCTTCAACAAAAGATTGACTGATATATTTATTATCAATTAATTCATTAGAAACTGCTTCAAAGAAACTTGGATAGCCATCATACTCGATAATGTCTGGCCCAACGATGACAATACATTTTTGGTTTTGAATGTCTTCAATAATTAAGTCCCAATCTTCAAAAACGAGCGAATCATCCATAAAATTTACGAGTTAAGCATCTGATAATAAATTTGATAGAAATATACCAAAACTCGTAACGACATCAAAAGAAATCATTCTATTCTTATTAAGCGGTATGTTATGGAGGAGATTGGGAGCTTTTGGTTGGGTTTATCCTCAACAATTCAACAACCAACCCGTAATACTCAATCTTTCTCTAAAAGTTTCGCTTACTTCGTGGTCTAGTTTATCGCTTTCAAAACAGACTAATCTTCCTGCTAATGGGGCGATGCTGATTGTTTTTTCAATATTGTTTTCTTGGGTATAAATCAATAAGTTGCCCCCATTTTCGGTTTGCCAATTGTTGTTTAAATAATAAATTACAGAAAGGATTCTGCCTTTTTGGGCTTGGAAAGTATCTCGGTGTCGGCGGTAAAATTTACCAATATCATATTTGGCAAAGTGTATTTCTGCATCAATAATGCCCAAATAACAGGTTTGATTGAGATAATTGATAAATGCTTGATTTTTATCCAAAAGTATTCTTTCGGCAATATTTGTCGTATTTGTTTCCAACCAAAGAATTTTATCCCCTCTGATTTCTTTGGCTTGATGTACTTCACTTTGTTTACCGATGCCCGCTTCTTTGAAATTGCCATCATCAAACCTTTCGGTAAATCTTGCGTTAAGCATGTTTACTTCTTCACTACTTAAAAAATCATCACAAACGCCGTAGCCATTGGCGACAATTCCTTCAATTAAGCCTTCAAACTTTTCTTCTTGACTTTGCATTACCACAAAAAAACCCTTGTAAATCTTGCGGACTTACAAGGGTTTTTTGGGATTTTCGTAAAGGTAATGAAAGTTGAAAGAATAAGTTCTGGGGTGAAACTATAATTTCTTATCCCAAGTCATTTTTAAGGGGCGTACTATATAACCTTCATCTTTTAAAAGATTAATTAATCCAAAGTCTCCACCAAGATGTGCCGCACCAACTACAAAAAAGGTAGGATTATTTTCCATCATTTTGGGCATCTTCTTTACCCATAGTTCATTTCTAGCATCAATGATATTATTTTCAAAATCTCTTATTTCAGGGTCTGTACTAGAACTCTCTCTAATTTCATCAATGTCCATTCTATAATAAGATGAAATCATCTGGGCATATTCTAATGCAGAAGACGTTTTTTCAATAGATTCTTGGCGAATTACATGGAGTATAATATCTGCTTGACGTTGATAACTTATTTTTTTAAGGATGTGGTCTCTCTCCTCGGCTGTCTCAAGTCCGTCAACTTTATTAACATTAACGGGTAAAGTATATTTTTCTTTGTATAATCTAAGAATCTCATAATCGTAGGAAATTCTTTTTTTACAGATTTCCTTTTGCCCTTTATAAGCAGCATTCATCATTAAAAACAAAGGAGAGATATTGTCTTTTTTTTCAACATTAATCTTAAACTTTTCTTTAAAGTAAGTACTCACCAATTCATAATCTTCTTCAGAATAAAAATCCTTTAGCGAATATCCATCAGGCATTTTCTCAATTCTTTTTTGCCTGAAAAGTTCAAAAATATTGTTGATATCAATCTCGAAACAAACTCTTTTGGTAATCTTCATTGCCCTTTCGATTTTAATATCCCATTTAAAATTATGTATGCACATTTCATGAACACTACCAAAAATGTAGGAAGGTTTTTCTAAACCATTACCTTCTACTATCCATAAGACAGATTGTGCAGAGGAGTTGGTCGTGTAAAAAAGTAGCAAAATAAAAGCTAGGTGTTTGTAAATTAATTTCATCTTTTTGTTATTGGGTTTATGGCAATAAAAAGGTAAGCCAGTGATGACTTACCTTCAAAAATACTGAATAAAATCAAAAAATCATTATTCATAAAAGCCTTTCCCAGCTTCTGCCATTGCTCTGAGTTTTTCGGTTGGTCTGAATCTTTCGCCATAAGTATCAGCCAGACGGTCGGCTTCGGCAACAAAAGTTTTGATGCCCACAGTATCCACAAAGGAAAGCGTTCCACCTAAATAGGCAGGAAAACCCCAAGCGAAAATAGAACCCAAATCGGCATCCAAATACTTACGAATTACACCTTCTTCAACACATTTTACGGTTTCTAAAGCTTGTCGGTACAATAATCTTTTCTTGATTTCCTCTACGGCTAACTGTTCTTCTTTCAAAGGAAAAATTTCAGCTAAGCCTTCCCATAAATACTTTTTGCCATTTTCTGGATAAGTATAAAAGCCTGCTTTGGCTTTTTTGCCCAAACGTCCCATTTCAGTAAACTGTTTACTGACTTGATAAGCCGTATCTGTTTCAGATAGAATACCATTTTCTACAGCTTCCTTGGCAATTTTATAGGCTAAATCCAGCGCTACTTCATCTGTTACTGCCAAAGGGCCAACGGGCATTCCCATTTGTTTAGCGATATTTTCGATAACCACAGGATTTACACCATCTTTTAATAATTCAATGCCTTCGGAAGTATAAGTAAAGAATACTCTGGAAGTATAAAAACCTTGAGAATCATTCACGACAATCGGTGTTTTACGAATCTTCTTGACAAAATCCATCGCCACGGCAAGTGCGTAGTCGGAAGTTTCTTTGCCCATGATAATTTCCACTAATTGCATTCTATCAACTGGTGAAAAGAAATGAATACCAATAAATTTATCGGGCTGACTTGTCGCTTTGGCTAAATTTGAAATAGGTAAAGTAGAAGTGTTTGAAGCAAAAACACCTGAATCTTTTTTCAAGAAAAGCTCCGCTGCTTTAGATACTTCTGCTTTTAATTGAGGATTTTCAAAAACTGCTTCGATGATTAAATCTGTTCCTTCAAGCTCGGCATAATTATCAGTAGTTTTGATAAGACTTAAAATACCATTTGCTTTTTCAGGACTCATTTTACCTTTACTGATAGCTTTTTCGAGTAAAGTCCGAGCATATTGTTTCCCTTTTTCGGCAGCTTCGAGCGATATATCTTTTAATACAACCTCAATTCCTGCCATTGCCGAAACGTAAGCAATACCCGAACCCATCATACCTGCACCCAAAATCCCCAGTTTTTTTACTTCGGTTTTTTCAATGTTTTTAGGTCTGTTTGCACCTTTATTTACTTCATTCAGCCCAAAAAATAGGGTACGAATCAGGTTTTTAGCCACAGAAGAATTGGCAACTTTTACAAAATGACGAGCTTCGATGATAAGTCCACGGTCGATATTTACTAATAGTCCCTCATACACGCAAGACAAAATAGCGATGGGTGAGGGATAATTACCATTGGTTTTAGTCATCGTAAGAGCCGTACCGCCCATCATTAACTGTACTCCTTTAGGGCTTAAAATATTCCCGTTGGGTACTTTATAATTTTCTTTTGCTTGAATTTTTCCAGTTTTTCGGTTGATTTCGTCCCAAGGTTGTAAAGCAACAGGATTGGCGTTTATCCACGCAAAAGCTTTTTCCATCATCGCTTCGTGCGAATCCACTAATTCGTCAATCATGCCAAGGGAAAGAGCTTCTTTGGGAGATACTTTTTTGCCTTCTAATAAAAGTGGAGCTGCCATTTCTAAGCCTATCATTCGGGGCAAACGTTGCGTACCGCCACCGCCGGGCAGTAAACCAATAGTTACTTCTGGCAAACCAATTAAGGCTTTAGGATTATTAATGGCTACTCGATGATGACAAGCCAAGCATACTTCATAGCCACCACCCAAAGCTGTGCCGTTGATGGCGGCTACAATGGGTTTTCCATTGGTTTCCATTTTACGGAAAATGGTATTCAATGACCTTGAAAGCTGATAGAGTTCTTCGGGAGCGTTACCATTATTATTAAGAATCATGCGTAAATCTGCACCAGCGATAAACTCTGGTCGTTCAGAAGTAATGATGATTCCTTTAGCTTCTGGGTCTGCGTATGCTTGCTCTAATGCCTTAGCAAGAGCAGGAATTGATTCGTCATTCAAGACATTCATTGCTTGATTCGCAACATTGATACTTAAAATGGCGACGTTATGTAAGAGATTGTATGAGAGCATTTTTTTAGGGGACTTTAAGACTTTATGACTAAAGGACTTCAGGATGATGGATTTGCGGACTAAAGGAATTTAGGAGGTCGGACTTTAAGACTAAATGATATTAGGATATTGGACTTTAAGATTTGATGATTGAAAAAATTAGGACTTATGATATTGTTGGACTCTGTGACTTTATTGAGGAGTTAGAAATAAAACTGATTTGAATTAATATTTTAATCCTTACATCCAAAGTCTTCCAGTCTTTTAGTCCTAAAATCCAACATCCTCAAGTCTCAAGAAACTCTTTCAATAACCGTAGCAATTCCCATTCCGCCGCCGATACATAAACTTGCTAAACCAGTGCTTTTGTCTGTTCTTTCTAATTCATCCAAAAGCGTCATTAAAATAATTGCACCCGTCGCACCAAGTGGATGACCGAGGGCAATTGCTCCGCCATTGACATTTACTTTAGAAGCATCAACCTTTAGAACGTCCATAAACAATAAAGGAATAGCAGCAAACGCCTCATTGATTTCAAATAAATCAATGTCATTAATATTCATGCCATTGCGTTTGAGTACTTTTTGTGTGGCAGGAATTGGCCCTGTCAGCATAATTGTTGGCTCAGAACCCGAAACACCAAAGGCTGTAATTTTAGCTCTTGGTTTCAAGCCCAGTTTTTCACCAATCGCTTTATTTCCAATTAAAATACCAGCCGCACCATCTACGATTTGAGAAGAATTTCCTGCATGATGCAAATGTTTGATTTCATTCAGTTCTGGATATTTCATCAAAGCCAAATAGTCTAAGCCCATTTGTCCAATGCTTTCAAAAGCAGGTTTTAATTTCGCCAAAGAATCAAGCGAAGTATCGGGTCGCATACCTTCGTCGAAAGTCAATACTTCTTGTCCAATATCATCTTTTACGGCAAACATAGATTTATCAAAGCGTTGATTTTGCTGTGCTATTGCTGCCTTTCTTTGTGATTCAACGGCATAAGTATCCAACATTTCACGAGAGTATCCATATTTGGTAGCAATTAAATCGGCTGAAATGCCTTGAGGTACAAATTTATGCTCGGCAATTAATGCTGGATTCATCACCATTGCCCCACCATCTGAACCCATAGCAACCCTCGACATAGACTCGATTCCCCCTGCAATAATCAACTCCTGCTGTCCCGACATGATATAAGCAGATGCCATATTTACGGCTTCGAGCCCCGAAGAACAAAAGCGATTAATTTGTACACCTGCTACTCTTTGGTCGTAACCAGCTGCCAAAACTGCCGTGCGAGCAATGTCTGCCCCTTGTTCCCCAATGGGCGTAACACAACCAAGAATTACATCATCAAGCAGCGAAGTATCTAATTGATTTCGTTCTCGGAGTTGTTGTAATACTTGTTGTGCCAGTTGAACAGGTTGAATATCATGCAATGAACCGTCTGATTTTCCTCGTCCACGAGGAGTACGAACGGCATCATATATATAAGCTATATTCATTTTTGAAGATTGTTTATAATGTTATTACGAATTTAGCGAATTCATTATGCTTGCATACCATTATGATGATTTTTTTTGAGAAGTTTTAGGCGTCACAACAACAAAGTTGATGCATAGAAAATAGAGGGTTTGAAGAAAGGTAATTTGGTGTTCAATTTGAATAAAGGTCATAATTCAGCCGTGAAAAGGAATTGTAAGACATGAATGAGTCAGAATGAAGCAATAAAAAAACTCCTGTGATAATCTTTGCTTAAAAAACCAAAGCCGCCACTATGATTTTCGAAACTTAAAAGATTAAAATTCAGGAGTTCTGTAATTGTCGTTCATACTATAGCAATGAAATAATCGCTATAGAAATTTAGTGGGTAATTGTGATTAGTTATTTATTTAGACAAATATATGTGTATGAACACGTATTAACAAAGGATAACAAAATAAATAAAAGATATATTCAACCAGTGATGGATTTTGGTTTTATCTGAAAAAAAACAGAGATGGAATCTGAGGAAATAAATATAACAAGGATAAAAAATCAGGAAATAGCCTTGTTTAAGATGGAAAATGAAGAGAAAAATGAGAAATATAAGTGATACTTGTCTGCTATTTTTGATGATAAGGATTCACAAAAACAAACAGACAAGTATTATATTACTGAGTCATTGCGATTCTTAGTGTTTCTACACCTCTGTGAATATTGTTATTGACAGATTGATAATTGATAGACATTTTTGTGGCAATTTCTTGATTACCCATTTTATCGAAATATCTCATTTTTAAAGCCTGCGATACTCTACTTGGCAACGACAATAATGCTTTTTCAAGTTTTACGAACATCTCTTCTCGTTCTTCATTTTCATGAATGTATGAAAAATGATATTTTTCAAGCTGATGAGCAAGTTCAGAAATATTATCGAAAGGAACGCCCGTTCTTGACTCAGTAATTTTCCTGACTAAATCGTGGCGCAATGAAGTTTTTAAATAAGGTTCAATATTGTCGGTATCGGCAAGATTGTGTTTTCTAAGCCATAAGTTTACGAATAAATCTTGTACGGTATCTCTCACAAGTTCTATGTCTTGTGTTATTTTACTACCATAATTGACTAAAACTTTATGATTTAATTTATAAATCAAGTGAAAAGCCTGCTGATCTCCTTTCTTAAATCTTTGCCAAAGCTCAAAATTATCGTAATGTTGACGCTTAATCATCTTTAAATCTATTTTTATTACAATAAATTATTAAAAAACTTCATTACAAAGAGAGCGTATTTTTCTTACATAAACTTTTCCGTTATTAGTACATTTTAATACTATATTAGCATTAATTTTATTGAATACTTTATTTCGGTAATAATTTACATACAATGAAGCCATTATTCAGAAAAGTTCAGATAATGCCTGAGCAATCGTTCAGTGTTAATAAAGATTTTGTCCCATTTTTCTATAATCACTGGCATTATCATCCTGAGATTGAAATTGTATATATTTTTGAAGGAACAGGAACACTTTTGGTAGGAAATGGTGTGAGGAGTTTCAAAGAAAATGATTTAATCATGATTGGACCAAATGTGCCGCATTTTTTCAGAAGCGACCCACATTATTTTGAACAAAATTCTACTTTAATGTCACGTTCAGTTGTAATTCACTTCAATCCAAACTTTTGGGGAGATGGTTTTATGAAAATACCCGAATCTGTTTCATTGAATGAATTATTTCAAAAAGCAAAGAAAGGTTTATTGGTTGGCGGCGCTGTTCGTGAAAAAGTTGGTGTTTTGATGGAGGAAATGCTTCATACAACTGGGATTGATAAAGTAATTCAATTATTGAATATCTTGAGTTACATAGCCAGCTCAGATGATGTTGCAGATTTATCAAAAACAGAATTTAATGTTTCTTTAGATGAATATAACACTAGAAGAATTGACATGATTTACTCTTTTTCATTGAATAATTTTGCCAGAGAAATTACTTTAGAAGAAGTAGCCGAAGTAGCTAATATCAGTGTGAATTCTTTCTGTCGTTACTTTAAAACCCATACTCGGAAAACATATTTCCAGTTTTTGCAAGAACTCAGAATCGGGCATGCTTGTAAATTATTGGCAGGCGAGAAACTCAGTATTTCGCAAGTAGCTTTTGAAAGCGGCTTTAATAATCTTTCTCATTTCAACCGTTCCTTCAAATCTTTAATGCAAATGAAGCCACAGGCTTACCAAAGGTTATATCGACAAAAGTAAATTTTAATACAGGATTTTGCCGTTTATCATAAAAATAAGTACATCCAGAACCCAAGTCATTGAATTAGGGTTTAATCAAATAGTTAAAATAAACTATTGAATACTCTTTTCTGATAAAAATATCCTTATACTTCAATGAATAAATTAATTATTATTCCAATTGTATCAATTGTACTTTTATTGATTGATTGGTACGTTTGGCAAGCCGTAAAAGTATCTATTCAAAATACTTCAGCTAATACTCAGAACATTACAAAATACATTTTTTGGGGACTTACATCAATCACTATGCTTGGCATGTGGCTTTATAATTTTACTCCTCCAGAATGGCTTGGTAAAAACCTAAGAACCATTATTATGGTTGGTGTTTTTATTAATTACTTCTCTAAAATATTTGTGGTACTCTTTTTATTGATAGACGACATCGTTCGATTATTCCGTTTGATTGTCTCTAAGTTTTCGAGTACAGCCACAACAACATCTATTTCAAGTCCCGACCAACCTTCAGCTTTAAATACGCCTATTACAAGAAGTGAGTTTTTGATGAAAACGGCTGTGATTGCAGGTGCTGTGCCAGCTTTAGGGTTAACATGGGGAATTATTTCTGGGGCGCATGATTATAGAGTACGCAAAGTAAAATTGGCTTTGAAAAATTTACCGAAGCAATTTGATGGAATGACCATCGCTCAGATTTCTGATATTCACTCTGGTTCTTTTTTCAACCGTGTTGCTGTGAAAGGCGGTGTAGAAATGTTGATGAAAGAAAAACCAGATGCTGTTTTCTTCACGGGCGATTTAGTGAATAATTTAGCTTCAGAAGTACAAGAATACATTGATATTTTCAATAAAGTAAAAGCCCCTTTGGGCGTTTATAGTACTTTGGGGAATCATGATTATGCCGATTATGTACGTTGGGATAATGATTTAATTGGAAAACAGAAAAATCTAAATGATTTAATCCGTGCGCACAAAGTAATGGGCTACGATTTATTGATGGATGAAAACCGATTTATTGAACAAGGTGGCGAAAAACTAGCGATTATTGGTGTTCAAAATATTAGTGGACAAAATCGTTTTCATACCTATGGCAATTTATCAAAAGCGGTGAAAGGAACGGAGGAAGCACCTGTAAAGCTATTACTTTCGCACGATCCAACCCATTGGGATAAGGAAGTAAATACCAAATTCAAAGATATTGATGTGATGTTTTCAGGACATACTCACGGAACGCAATTTGGTATTACAATTGGTAACGAAACGTGGTCGCCAGCTCAATATGTGTATAAACAATGGGGAGGTTTATATGAAGAAGGAGACCAAAAATTGTACGTAAACCGTGGTTATGGCTATATCGGTTATCCTGGCAGAATTGGAATGCCACCAGAAATTACCATTTTTGAATTAAAACGAGCATAAATAAAAAGAGTTGTCAGTTTCGAATTGACAACTCTTTTTTTATGTCTAAAAATTAAACTGTGCTTGAAGTCGTAATAAATTTCCAGTTTGATGATTGTCTGGCAAGGCTACATCTTCAAATGTTCTATCCGAAATTGTATAGATTGCTGTAAGCTCAAAATAATCTTTCAATTGCCATTCTGCACCAATTTCTAAATCTTTTACAATGTATCTTCTTGCATCAATTTCATGTTTTTTCCCACCATTATAATATTGATACTTGATAAATGGTGTAATGTGATTGTCATTGATTTTTTGTCGATACATTACTTGAGCATAACCACCATTTAGTTTTTTTACTTCTGTAGTCGTCGTACTTGGGTTAAACTCTGGACCTTCTCCGATATTATATTCTGCTTGAAAACCAAAAGGTTGAGGATAGACTACCAAAGTAGCCGCTACACGATGGTCGATAAAAGAAGATTCAGTTGCTTTGTTTTTTGTATTTTTTTCAATGACAAATTTTCCTGTATAAGCTTGAATAGCTGTTTCAATGATTTGTCCTGATTTTAATTTAAACGGATACGTAATTCTTGATACCACATGCGGTTCATTATTGTGTTCTACTTTGTTGGCATTTTGTCCGTTATAAAGCCCAAATGCAAAAACACCATAATCTCCACTTCCTTTCAATCCTGAACTAACCAAGTAAGCAAAACGCTTACGGATTTCCGCTTTAGCCCAATAAAAGAAAATTCCTAAATCTCGTTCGTTTGATACTGGGCTGTTTGTTGGGTCAGCACGGTCTAATGCTAAACGGTTTTGTGAAGACTGCATGTTTTCAAAACCGTAGGGAACTTTACTTTGTCCAAAACGAAGACGAAATTCTTTTTTTGAATCTAAAGCTAAATCAAAGTAAGCATCACGGATTTGCAAAGAATGTTGAAAAGAATTACTCACATTTGAAGCAAAATCTGGTTGAACGTAAATGTATAATCTCTCAGAAATATCTCCAGAGAAAATTAATCGTCCACGACGGATAAAAAATCCACCATTTTCGCCCCAAGATTTATCACATTGTTCACATTTTACTTTATCATTTGTTTCTAACAAACGGTTATAACGAACCTGTGCATAACCTCTTAATGAGATTTTTTCAAACCATTTTTTAGGAGCTTGTGCTTCTTTTTTGGAATCACTCGAGAAATTTTGGGCAAAAGTTACTGAGCTAATGACACAGCAAGTCATTAGAACAAAAAGTCCCTTGAAAGTTTTCATTGATTTATAGAGTATCTATAATGGTAGCTGAGATAGCCGCAATATCAGATATTGATAAATGAGGTTGTCTCAATATGCAATTATTTAAAGGTTACTTCTTAAATAACTGTTCGAAATTACTGACAGCTAAGTTTAGCTGAATAATATTATTGATGTCAACATTACTTTTGGTAGCATTGTTAAACTTGAAAATTGTTTGTTGCATATAGCCTGCTTCAACGGCAAGATATTTGTTGAATTTATAGCCAAGCCCAATTAATACCCTGTTTTGGTCTAATAAATTTGTATTTGCAACTTGCTCGCCTGTATTTACAAATAGTTCATTGTACGTTTGGGCATACAAAGTATTATCATCCATTTTAGCATGGTTGATTGGCACAGTTACTTTTAATTGATAACGAAAACGTTCTTTGAAAGTAGTGGTAGAAAAATCGCCACCATACAAAAAGCTTTTGTCGTTTACATCTTGATTTTGTCCGAACCAACGAAATTCATAGCGCAATCTATTGTCTATACGTACTCTTCCAAAATTTTGCGTTAACATTACTTGTGGAGAAACACGGATTTCTGAAAAGAAAGCAGAAGGAGACCCTTCTTTAAAACGATTTGAACCAATCCAGCCTAAAGGCATTAAAGAAAAACGAATATTTGGATTGAATTGATAATGTAGCCAAGGACGAAAAACGTGTTGGTTGAGGTTATTATAAGGATTCCCTGTGGTTGTTCCTGAATTATAATCTCCTTGCATGTCTTCACGACGATGCTGATTTTCTAATTGCCAAGTGAATTTCCCTGCAATTTTTCCTGAAATATTGATGTCTGTCCAACCATTAGCAATATGATAATACTGTCGTGGACTTTGAGAAAAGGACGAGTTTGACAAGGTCAGCAATAAAATTGCAGACAGAATAACGTTTTTCATTTGGATTTTCTATATTGGTAGTTGGGGTAATTGCAATGTAAGCGGGTACTTAAAGAGCGTATGAAATTATTTCCATACGCCCTCTTGAGATTTTAATACTAACCGATAATTGTACGGAGTAAATAGAATATTGTAGCAGATACTAAAATCGTAACAGGCAAAGTAAGTACCCAAGCCATTACGATACTTTTAACAGTACCGCCTTGTAAGTTTTTAATACCTTTTGAAGCTACCATCGAACCTGCAATACCCGAAGAAAGTACGTGCGTAGTTGATACAGGCCATTTATAAATAGTAGATAATGCAATGGTAAATGAAGCAACTAATTCAGCAGAAGCACCTTGTGCATACGATAAATGTTGCTTTCCGATTTTTTCACCTACAGTTACTACAATACGTTTCCAGCCAATCATTGTTCCTAAACCTAAAGAAAGAGCAATCATCCACATTACCCAAGTCGGAGCAAAATCTGTTAATGATGATAAACCAGTTCCAGAATTTCCAAAAGTAAAGAAAGCAGGAGAAGAACCAGCAGTTGCTTTTTTCAAAGCACTTTTATCGTCTTTACTCAAACTAACAGCATCACTTTCAGATAATTTTTTAGCGTATTTATTGATTGATAAAACATCTTTACGAATTTCTAATTTTTTCTCAACCGTCAAATTATCGTTTGTAAGTGTTTTATCTTCTAAAATTGTAGTTAAACCTGTAGTTGCTTTAATGATTTTATGATAACCTTCTTTCTCTGTTGCTGATAATTTTGTAGTATCAATTTTAGTAATTACTTGTTGAACAGTATTTACTTCTGCTTGCAATTTGAATGGATCAACATCAGTATTGATGGCAAAATAGCCCGGTAAAAAAGCAATCAAAATCATCATTACTAAACCAATTCCTTTTTGTCCATCGTTACGACCGTGGAAGAAACTTACTAAAGTACAAGTAGTAAATAATATCACACGAATCCACATTGGTGGAGGAGTATCTTTTTTAGGCTCTTTGAAAATATCTTTATTAGAGATACCTTTTTTCATGATATACATTAATACGATTGCTACTGCAAAACCGAATAATGGAGATAATAAAAGCGCTCTACCGATTTCGATGGCTTTGTCCCAGTTTACGGTTTCTAAACCTGCTTTATTTTCAGGTAAAAGTGCATAACCTACACCAATACCAATAATAGAACCAATTAATGTATGCGAAGAAGAAGCTGGAATACCAAAATACCAAGTACCCAAATTCCAAAGAATAGCAGTAATCAACATCGCTAATGCTGTTGCCATGGAATGATAAACATTGGGGTCGATGAGGAGCTCTGTGGGCAGCAAACCGATAATCGACATGGTAACACCAACACCACCAGTAAGTAATCCTAAGAAATTCATAAATCCAGACCAAACTACTGCTTGTGTAGGTTTTAATGAATTTGTATAAATTACTGTAGCTACGGCATTTGCTGTATCGTGAAAGCCATTGACGAACTCAAAGGCACAAGCCAAAAACAAACACAGGAAAAGTAAAATGAATAGAGAAGTTTCTAATCCGAACATTATTTTTATTGATTTGAAGAGCGACGAATCACTCTAATGTTAATATGAAAATTTACAAAAACTTTTACAGCAATAAGTAAATCTTCAATTATCGTGGTTTTTCATATTGGTAATTTCGCCACAAAGGTATAAATACTTAGTTATCGCAATGTTAAGGAATTATTAAATCTAGTTTTTACAAATAATAATCGCCAATATTTATACTTATCATAGTTTTTATAGTACTTTGGTGTTGTATATTGTAATGATTATGAATTGATTAGCCTAATCTTCTAAAATATTTCCCATAAAAGTATTCTTAAAAGCAAAGGATAAAAGTAAAAAAGCGATTGACCATCTTAAATATGGATGATAGAAATCACGAACATTTCTAGATTTATTTTGCTTGATTTCAACTTTTTCTAAAAGGTTAATTTCTTCAAAAATCGTTTCTAAAGATTTGGCATCTTTTGCCCTAAAAAATTTCCCTTCGCTTACTTTAGCAATTTCACGCAATGTACCTTCATCTACTTTTTCGGTTACATTCTTATTACTTCCTACTGCAATCGTGTAAACCCGAATACCAAAAGCTTTGGCAAGTTGTGCCGATGTTACTGGGTCGAGATTTCCAGCGGTATTATCTCCATCAGAAATCAAAATGGCTACTTTACTTTTTGAATCAATTTCTCTCAAACGGTTGATACACATTCCCAAAGCATTACCAATGGCTGTGCCAGATGTTTTAATTAAATCAGACGAAATTTCATCTACATAATCTTGCAACATTTCATAGTCTGTTGTAAGTGGACAAAGGGAATATGGTTCTCCAGAAAAAATAACCATTCCGATTCTATCGTACAATCTGCCACCGATAAATTTCTTCGCTACATGCTGTGCAACTGCAAGTCTTGTTGGCGGAATATCTTTGCTGTCCATTGATTTTGAAATATCCAAAGCAAGCATAATATCAATCCCATCAGAAAATTCTTCTGTTTCAGAAACGACTCTTTGCGGACGAGCCAAGGCTAAAAACATTGAAGTAATTGATAATAACAAAAAAATAGCAGGGACAAATCGTAAATAACTTATCCAGTTAGATTGAATATCGTTGGCAGGAAAAGCAATGTTTAATTTTTGAATAGCATTGCCACGCAACCAACTTCTGATTAAAAACAATAGCGGAATGATGGGTAAACTATATAAAAAGAAAGGATTTGCCCAATCAAAACTTGAAAGGGTAGATGGTAAAAACCAATATTTTATAAACCAATCTTCCATAAAATTGCTTGATGCTCATCAAGTGCTTTGTACTAATACTTGTCTGTGTTTTCTGTAAAGGCTTTCAGCGAGTTCTTGAAGAATATTCAAAGAACTTGCTGTTGTTTTAGAGTAAATGCCTCCATAAACAGTGGCATCAATTTCCCTGAGGGCATCCGACAAGCGGTTATCTTGTAAATTATCTAAAATTTCTTTCGTGGTAAAAGTAGTAAACGGTTTGTTTTCAAGACGTTCTACATATTTTTTCCAGAGAATTACTGCTTTTTCAACATTTTCCAATCCTTTTTTCTTGTCGTCGGTAGCTCTGCTTAATCTTTGGAAAAGTCTTAGATATTCATCGTAACGACGTTTAAACCTGAATAATTTAATTTGTCTTTTGATAGGAGTACCAAAAAACCAGAAAGTCAATACGCCCAAAAAGCTTAATCCAATAATAAATAAAAAAATTAAAGGATAATTGGGTTGTTGTGATAACGGAATTACTTGGGTATCTTTTTTCAAAGACATTGTGTCCATTTCTCCACTTGCTGAAATTGTACCTTGCAAACGGACATAATCTATCGGTGCAAAAACACGAGTACAATCAAGATTGTCTCTTACAAAAACAGGCAAGCTAAGTTCCTGAACTGGCAAAACTTCAAATGAAATTAAAGTATAAATAGCACTATCAAGGCTACCTTTGGAATTGGTAACTGTCGGAAAGTATTCTCTCGAAACAAGTTCGAAAGGCGCAAAATTATAAGTTGAGTCTGGAAAGAAAATATCGGCAGTAGGTTTGTGACGATAACTCAAAGCATACTTTATCGGTAAACCTACTTTTAAACTATCACTCAAAAATTGTCCTTTGGGTGGTTGCCAATTCTGATTCTGCGCATTGATATTGGATGAAAAGAAAAATAAAAAAGCAAGAGAAAAGACAAAAGATACAAGATTTGAGATATAAGATTTTAAGCTTATTTGGTGAATGAGGAAATAAGAAATACGAGATAAAATTTGCCTTAAGCTAACCTTTAAGCTACAGATTTTTGCCTGTAATGTTGTTGAAACTTTGCAGGAACGAAACTGTATAAATATTTCTTTTAATGAATCAGAAAATTTGATGATTGTGGACTTCATTAAAAAAGGGTTTCATAAAATTTAATGAGCGACAGAAGCACTACTTTCTTACTTTAAATAATTTTATCAATTTAGGAACATAATCTTCCGAAGCATCAATGGCTAAATAGTTTGCTCGGTGTTGTTTACACACTTGCTCTACTTGTTGTGAATTTTTATCGAACAAAATCTTCATTCGATTTCTAAACCAACTTGATGAAGCATTTACCCAAATTGTTTTTCGAGTTTCGGTATCATAAACAGGAATGATTCCTAAACGTGGAAGATTCGTTTCTCGTTGGTCGAATAAGTGAATCACGATTAAATCATGTTTTCGAGCCAAGGCTTTTAGGTTTTCTTCATAACCAGTATCAATAAAATCAGAAACCAAAATAACCAAACTTCTTCTTTTTAAAACATCCAAAGTAAAAAGAATCATTTTCTTCAAATTAGTACCAGTAGATTCTGTTTTGAGTTTAAATAACTCTAAAATGGTTTGGTAGCCATGTTTTAAAGTATTGGCAGGTTTGATGTATTTTTCTTTTTGGTCAGAAAAACAAAGTAAACCAACATGGCTGGCTTCCTTGATTGCCGATAAAGCCAAAACCCCACAGATTTCTTTGGTTGTATCTAATTTAGAACGGTCAGACCGCCCCACATCTTGCGAAGCGCTTACATCTACCACAAAAAACACCGATTGTTCTTTTTCTTCTTTGAAGATTTTTACATAAGTTCCGTGTCCTTTTGCTGAAGTATTCCAATCAATCAAACGAACGTCGTCACCATACTGATATTGGCGTAAATCGCTGAATTCTAGCCCAGAACCTTTAAAAATAGAATGAAAATTTCCCCGCATCTGTGAAGTAACAGCCTTGCGGATTTTGATTTCGTATTTATAAAGTTTGGCTAAAAATTCGTTGGGAGTCATCTATTGGTTCATTCGTCGAAGCTTCCTTCAAACAAAAATCATTTCATAATTTTACTTAAAAAACTTTCACAAGTTTAAAACTACCCAAATTCCCTGTAAATTTGAAATATGAGATTAATAATTCTGTTGTTAGCAACTTTGTTGATAGCTTGCGGTTCGGAAGATAAGCCCGCAAATTTGATAGAGCAAGATAAAATGTCAAAAATCTTGGCAGATGTTCATGAAGCGGAAGCTCGTGTCAATAATATGCACTTGGGCGGACAAGATTCTTCCTTGTTGGCATATCAACGTTTGCGCTGGAAAATCATGAAGCAACATCAAACCGATACCGCTACTTTTAGAGTAAGTTTGAAGTATTATATTACGCATCCACCTGCTTTTAAAACAATGTACGAGGATGTAAAAATAATATTAGAAAACCGACGAAAAGCTGTACAAACAGTTAAACCTAAAGCGGCTAAACGTGATACGTTAAAAAAAGCAACGAAAGATTCCGTTAGCCAACCTGTAAAACAACCATGATACATCTTTTCAAATCCTTATATTTTTCAAAAGTGGTGTTTCACTTCGTCGTTGGGATTGTCGTTTTGTTTGTGTTTGCTTTTGTGTTTCCTTGGTTGTTGGGAATCGCACAATTGTGTTTTATGATTTTAATATTACTCTTGTTGGCAGACGGCATTATTCTTTTCATGGCTAAAAAAGGCATTTTTTGCAGAAGAGATGTTCCCGAAAGGCTTTCAAATGGCGATGAAAACCCTATTTCAATTTTTATTGAAAATCATTATAGCTTCTCAATCTTACTTGAAATTATTGATGAAATTCCTTTTC
The DNA here is from genome assembly GCF_040543805.1 of Arcicella rosea. Taxonomy (NCBI): domain Bacteria; kingdom Pseudomonadati; phylum Bacteroidota; class Cytophagia; order Cytophagales; family Flectobacillaceae; genus Arcicella; species Arcicella rosea. The sequence goes on along the minus strand of NZ_JBEUMS010000014.1, from coordinate 146,441 downwards.
AGTTTCAGAAACGAGATTTACTTTTTCATACTTCCCTAAAATCTACGGAACAACAAATTATTGAATATCAACTTCGCCCTACAAAAAGAGGCGAGTATAGTTTCGGTTCGGTAAATGTTTATGTAAAAAGTCCCATTCGTTTATTACAGCGTCGTTTTCAGTTTTCTCAAGATAAAATGGTGGCAGTATATCCATCATTTTTACAAATGCGAGCTTACGAATTGATGGCAATTTCAAACCGATTAACGGAATTGGGCATCAAGAAAATTCGTAGAATTGGACAAAGCCAAGAGTTTGAACAAATTCGCCAGTATGTTCAAGGCGATGATGTGCGGAGTATTAACTGGAAAGCTACCGCTCGCCGAAACGATTTGATGGTGAATGCTTATCAAGAAGAAAAATCACAAAATGTTTATTGTTTGATTGATAAAGGAAGAGTAATGCAAATGCCTTTCGATGGACTTTCCTTGCTAGATTATGCCATCAATGCAACGCTTATTCTATCGAACATTGCGATAAATAAACAAGATAAAGCAGGTGTAATTACTTTTTCGGATAGAATCGGACAGGTTTTAACAGCCGATAAAAAGGCTGGGCAAATGACCAAAATCTTGGATTTATTGTATAAACAAAAAACTCGCTATATGGAAACTGACTATGAAGCTTTATACATTCATGCCAAAACACATATTCGTCAGCGAAGTCTTTTGTTATTATACACAAATTTTGAAACGGTAGCTTCTATGCGGAGGCAGTTGCCTTATTTTAGAAAACTAGCGAAAGACCACTTGCTGATGGTTGTTTTCTTTGAAAATACAGAGCTGAAAACATTGTTAGACAAACCAGCTGAAACAACAGAAGAAATTTATCATAAAACGATAGCCGAAAAGTATTTTTACGAAAAACAGCAAATTGTACGAGAGCTGGCTCAATATGGTATTCAAGCATTATTAACTGCTCCGCAAAATTTAACCGTGAATACCGTAAATAAGTATTTAGAACTTAAATCAAGAGGAATGATATAGGGGTACTCAGGTATCGGATTTCGGATATCAGCTAATCAACTCGACGAGAAACAAAAAAGCCTAAAAGTGAATTTTAAATACTTTTAGGCTTTTTTTGTTGATAATTAAGTAGTGTAATATTTAAACTTCAGCGGAAGATGGCTCTCAATCACAACGGCAGAGCATTCCTCACTCACAATTCACAACTCTTAACTACTCTAAACAGCTCCCATCACATAAATTGCTCCTTTTGGTCCAGCTTCTGTAGTACTTCCGCCAGTATTTTCTAATGAAATAGCAAAAGCAACAGCATTAGAGAAAGATTTCATTTTCAAAATACTTGCATTGCCTTCAATCATGCCGGCATCTACAGGTTTGCCATCAACAATTGCCCAAAGTTGATATTGTTTGCCAGAAGGCACATTTGGTAAATTGAGTCCAGACAAGTAAACAGATTTACTGGTTTTGTCGAAATAAACCAAAGCCTTGGCATTTGGAAAATCTGGTTGTCCCGCCAAAGGAATTACTTTCACATTTGGGTTTTGAAGAATAGCCACTTCTTCTTGATAATTAGCTTTTAAGGTTTGTCCTTCTTGCGCTAAAATTTGATTTTGAGATTCTAAGGCAAGTAACTTATTTTCAGATTTTTGCCAATTGCTAAAGAACCAAACATTTCCTGCAATACTCAAAGCCAAAAGTACCCATGAAGCTGCCATCCGCCAAGTATTAGTTGTTTTCAGCGGCTTGATATTATTTTCTGAGTTGATGGTTGTTGGTATTTCTAGCGTTTGCCATCCTGTATTTTCAGTATTTGTATATTCTTTTTGAAGGGCTTCCATCACTCTATCCTTGAGAGCAACTGGAGGTTCCTGTTGAAATTGAAGTGCATAATTTTCAAGCGTACCCTGTAAAGCCATCAGTTCCATCTGAATGGCAGGATACTCTTCTGCAAGGCGTTCTACCTCTGCGGTTTCCGCAGCATTGGTAGCTCCTAGCAAGTAGCTCTCCAAAATACCAGATTCTATGTATTCTTGAATGTTCATTTTTTTAAACGTTAATCATGGTTGATGTTTGTGAAAGAGTGATTTCTGATTTGCTTCAATTGAGCAATCATCAATCGTTCAATTACAAATCAAAAAATCCAGAGAGGAAAATCAATCCGAGTTCAATAAAATACTGCCTTAATTGTACGATAGCAGATTTTACTCTTGTTTTGACAGTTCCTAGTGGAATACCAAATTCTTCAGAAACCTCCGCTTGTGTGTAACCTTTGAAATATAGTAAATCAATAATTTGCTGATGTTCGGGACGAAGGTTTTCAATAACCTTTTTTACGCCGATGGCATCAATATCAAACTGACTTCCTCCTTGGCTATCGATGAAATTTACATGGTCATCGAGGTCGTGATTTTTCTGAGAATTCTGGAATTCTTGTGAACGAATTCTATCAATGGCTGTATTTCTAGCCACATTCAGAATCCAAGTAAATAATGTACCTTTTGTGCGATTATAGCCTTCTATATTTCGCCAAATCTTCACAAAAGAGTCTTGCATGACATCAGCAGCGACTTCTTCTGAACGAACAATTTTCAGAATAACCCCATAAAGTGCTGAAGAGTAATTATCATACAAGATGGAGAACCCTCGCTCATCCTTACTTTGCAATAAGGACACGAGTGCTTCTTCAGCTATAATGGTTTTGCGTTTAGACATGAGTGTTTTCTTCTCAATGAATGTAAGATGATGAATGAATAACTTTTTAATACAACGCCCAAAGCAACGTTATGTTTAAATAAGTTTTTTCATATTTTACCTTCTTGTTAAAGGGCTTAATAAAGATAATGGGATAATTCCAATAATTTACTATTGAAATATTATGTGTTTATAACGTTAAGGAGAAGGAGGTTTAATAATATGCTATTTATAAATAAGAAGTATTAAAGAGATTTTACGATTGTACTATTTTTGAAAATTATATTTAAAAACTTATTTCTTCAAATGGCGGAGTAAAATAAGCGTTAAAAACAAAGGACTTTCCAACAAAGAGAAAGCCCTTTGTACATTACCCATTATTAAACCACACCTGTCTATTAGGCGTGAAGAAAGTATTGATAACTAACTTCATACCCTTTTGGATGAATTACATTTTAGGTAATACTACGGCATCCAACACATGAATTACACCGTTTGATTGATAAACATCATAAGTACTGATGTTTGATGTTCCACCATTTTCATCTTTCAACATGATGTTATGAGAGCCATTCATCATTGCATATAATTTTCCCCCACTTACTGTATTTAAAGTAGCTGTTCCATTACCCGCTTTGATGGCTTTTGCAATAGCATCGAAATCTAATTTGCCAGCTACAACATGGTACGTTAAAACTTTGACTAAGGTTGCCTTGTTTTCTGGTTTTAATAAAGTTTCAACAGTACCTGCTGGAAGATTTTCAAAAGCATCGTTTACAGGAGCAAAAACTGTGAATGGTCCTTTAGTTTGTAAAGTACTTACTAAGTCTGCTGCTTTTACTGCGGCAACCAAAGTAGTATGCGCCTTAGAATTAACAGCGTTTTCAACAATGTTTTTTGCAGGAAACATCGCTTCATTTCCTACGGTTACTGTTTGGGCATTACTCGTAAATGCCATTGCACAAAATGCTAATCCTAATATTACCTTTTTCATCTTTTTTGATTGTTTAAATATCGTTTCAAACAGATTTACGGAAGTAATAAAGTTTTGGATTGCTGATATTGATAAAAAACAAAGAAAGGCGTAAACATTGCTGCCTACGCCTTTCTTTGAACTATTGAAGAAATATTATTTCGTTGATTTTTTCTTAGCTGGAGCTTTCGCTGGAGCAGGTGTTTCAATTGGAGTACCTTTTGGAACAACTTCACCTTTGAATGATAAGATAATTTGTGGTGTCTCTGCATTACTAATTACAGTAACTGTTTTTGAAAAACCACCTGGGCGACCAGCCGAACTAAATGCTGCTGTTACTTTACCAGTTTTTCCTGGCATTACTGGCTCTTTCGTCCAGTCAGGAGTAGTACAACCACATGAAGGCGAAGCATTTGAAATAACAACTGGTGCAGTACCTGTATTTGTAAATTCAAAAACGTGAGTTGCCACAACGCCTTCTTCTATTTTACCAAAATCATGAGATTCTGATTTGAATTTAATTACTCCTTGCGCATTGGCAAAAGAAGCAACAAATACCAATGCGAAAACGAAAAATAACTTTTTCATATTAGATTTAATTGTTTTGTTTTAATGATGTTTAAGATAATTGTAAAAATATTATAATCAGAACAAAGTTTTAAACGATGCCTTAAAATTAAAATTTCGTTTAATTTAATAAAAAATACCCTTAATTCACAAAACAAAAGTAAAGTCTTGTAGATGCTTCGCAAAATGTTTCATAGGTTTTAACAAATCATTAACAAGAGCACAATTTCTTTGCTTCGAGAATCTATATTTGTTACCCTAATTAATTTTTGTTATTTTTGGTACTGAAACTTATATTTTATCGTTCATTTATACCCCTCTCACTGTCTTGGAAAACACACTTCTGTCAGAAACTATTGTATTCACCAAAGAATCAGTCTTGACTGATTATCGGGTTGCTCGCATGAGTCGTGAGTGTAGCCTCCTTGTAAGGAAAGAAGTTTTTGCTGGTCGTGCTAAGTTTGGAATCTACGGAGACGGAAAAGAACTCTGCCAACTTGCTTTGGCAAGAGCCATGAAAGCTGGAGATTTTATTTCAGGATATTATCGTGACCAAACCATTGTTGCGGCCGTCGGTGATATGACTTGGATGCAATACTTTTCACAACTTTACGGACACCCAGACGTTAATTTCGACCCACACACTGGCGGAAGAGCAATGAATAATCATCATGCTACTAGATGGTTAGACGAAGAGGGAGAATGGGTTGACCAAACAAAATTATTTAATTCTGCGGCTGGAGTATCTTCAACGGCTGGACAAATGCCAAGAGCAGTCGGCTTAGCCTATTCTTCTAAATTATACAGACAATTACCTAATCTTCAAGAAATTTCAGAAAAGTTTACTCGTAACGGCAGTGAAGTATGTTTCTCGACCATCGGCGACGCTTCTACTTCAGAAGGAATGTTTCTGGAATGTGTAAATGCTTCGGGTGTTTTGCAGATTCCTTTGGTGATGTCTGTTTGGGATGATGGTTATGGCATTTCAGTTCCTTCAGAATATCAAACCACAAAATCTTCTATTTCAAAAGCGCTGGCAGGCTATCAAAGAAATGAAGATGGCGCTGGCATAGAAATTTTTACAGTAAAAGCATGGGATTATGTGGCTTTGATGGAAACTTACCAAAAAGCAGCGACTTTAGCTCGTGAGTATCATATTCCATCTTTAATTCACGTAGAAGAAGTAACACAACAGCAAGGACATTCAGCGTCGGGTTCACACGAAAGATATAAATCTGCGAAAAGATTACAATTTGAATTAGATTATGATTGTAATATAAAATTCAGAGAATGGATTCTTGCAGAAGATTTGGCTACTGAAGAAGAACTAAAAAGTATTGACGAAGAAGCCGTTAAAGAAGCAAAGGCTTGTCAAAAAGCAGCTTGGAGTGCTTACATGAGTTCAATCAAGCCAGAAAGAGAAGATTTACTTTCATTATTATATCAAGCAGCCGCTGAAACCGAGAATGGAGCAGAAGTAAAAAAAATAGCAGAAGAATTACGCAAAGCTATTAATCCGATTCATCATGAAAATGTGGTAGCGGCGAGAAAAGTACTAAGAGTTTTACGTTCTGAAGATTCATCAGCCAAACAAGGATTAAAAAAATGGTTAAAACAAACTGATGCTGCTAATGATAAAAGATTTAACTCGCATCAGTTTAGTATCTCAAAATATTCACCCTTAAAAGTACAGGCTGTTCAGCCAGAATATGATGCGAGTTCCCCAATAATAGATGGACGAGAAATATTAAATAGAAATTTCGACTATTTATTCAGTACAAATCCCAGAATTTTTATTTTAGGAGAAGATGTGGGGAAAATTGGGGATGTAAACCAAACATTAGCAGGTTTACAAGATAAATTTGGGGAATTAAGAGTAACTGATACTGGAATTCGAGAAATGACGATTGTTGGTCAAGGAATTGGAGCAGCGATGAGAGGCTTAAGACCAATTATTGAAATTCAATATTTAGATTATATATTTTACCCATTCGCTACTTTATCGGATGATTTGGCTTGTTTACAATATAGAACAGTAGGCGGACAAAAAGCACCATTGATTGTTAGAACCAGAGGACATCGTTTAGAAGGAATTTGGCATTCGGGTTCGCCAATGTCTGTTTTATTAGGTGGTTTAAAAGGTATTCATCTCTGCGTACCAAGAAATATGACGCAAGCCGCTGGAATGTATAATACTTTATTGAATTCAGACGACCCAGCTATTGTTATCGAATGTTTGAATGGTTATCGATTGAAAGAGAAATTGCCAACCAATTTACATGAAACAAGAGTAGCATTGGGAATGCCAGAGGTAATCAGAGAAGGAAGAGATATTACCATTGTTACTTATGGTTCGATGTGTAGAATTGTGATGGAAGCGGCTCGCCAATTAGAAAATATGGATATTTCGGTAGAAGTGATAGATGTACAAACTCTAATGCCTTTTGATATTTCACACAGTATAGTAGAATCAATTAAGAAAACGAATAGAGTAATTTTTGCAGATGAGGATATGCCAGGAGGAGCTTCAGCATATATGATGCAACAAGTATTGGATGAACAAAATGCCTATAGATATTTAGATGCCAAACCTGTATGTATGGCAGCAGTTCCTCACCGTCCAGCATATAGTTCTGATGGAGATTATTTTTCAAAACCAAATGCAGAGAATGTTGTAGATACGGCTTATCAACTAATGTCTGAATGCTATCCGATAAAGTTTCCAGCAATTTATTAAAAAGAGTGAGTTAATATTAAGATTATATTTTTTCAGCCTTAAATGTGTTGAGAATTGAAACTTTTTCTATTTTTTTATGTACTTAATTGCCTTTTAGTAAATAATGCTAAGGTTTTAAGTTATTTTTTTTAATTTCGTATGGTTTTTTCAAACTTTTAGAAAGTTCATTAGTATAATGAGTAGTTTCATAGGTATGTGAATAAGCTTTTTCTAATTGCTTGAAAACAATATCTTTAATAAAATTACATTGAACCCCTTACGAAAAATTAAGAAATGGATTTGGCCGACGGTACTAACTATAGTTTTACTGTCGATTGTAATTTATGCTGAAAGTGTTCATCATCATCAGAAATGTAAGAATATCAAGGTAAACATTGAAGGTGCTAACGAAAGTGAATTAGTTACTGCTGATGAGATTTTAGCGATTGTTAGTCCAAACGTTGTTGACAGTCCAGAAGGAAAACCTTTTGATAAGATTGACTTTAAAAAAATTGAAAAAAGAGTTTGTTTAAATAAATTAGTAAAGTCATGTCAAGTTCATCGTGATTTAAGCGGAGAAATGACAATTGATATTGTAGAACACACACCACTCGCCCGAGTATTATATAATAAAAGTTCAGATAGTTACGTCACAGAGAAAGGCGATTTTATCGGTATTTCTCAACATTTTACTCCCAGAGTTTTATTACTCTCGGGAAAGTATTTTGATAAAATACAGGATTTAAAAGAAGTGAGAAGTAAACCTATCTTAGAACTAATCAATGCTATCAATGACGATCCTTTTTGGAAAGCGCAAATAACCCAGTTAATCGTTGAGAAAGATGGAGGTATTACCATGGTGCCCGAAGTAGGAAATCATGTGATTGAGTTTGGGATGGGTATTGATATTGAATCTAAATTTAAGAAAATTAAAATTTTTTATAAAGATATTCTGCCTGCTAAAGGCTGGGATACCTATCATAAAGTAAGTGTAAAATACAGAAATCAGATTATTTGTGAGTAAAGATGATGTTTCAAGATAGACTTTATTAAACGGTAAACGATTATCCAATAAGAGTACTTATATTGGCGGTTTATTTTAATAAAACTGTATGTTGCAAATTCTTAATCCCAAGTTTCCTAAATTCTACCTTCCATGAATGAAATAATCGTTGGACTTGACATAGGCAGTAAGCAAGTAAGTGTAGTTGCTGGCAGACTTGACAGTTTAGGCAAGTTGGAGATTCTTGGTTTGGGTAAAGCCGATACCACCGGAAGAGTCTCTAAGGGTGTCGTTTTGAATGTCAATAAAACGATAGAAGCTGTTCAGTCTGCTATCGAGCAAGTTGAAAACCAAGCCAATATTCATATTAGAGGTGTTGTGGCTAGTATCGCTGGACCGAACATTCATAGTTCGAAACATAAGGCTGGTATTACCAGACAAACTCGTGGAGAAGAAGTAACGGTTACAGATGTAGATCAAGTTGCTAATGATGCCCAGCGAACTTTTATTTCGCAGGGTAATGCTATTGTGCACAATTTACCTCAGGAATATTCTGTAGATTCTGCCAATGGAATTCAAGAACCAGTAGGAATCAGTGGTTTGAAATTGCAAGGAGAGTTTTTAATGATTATTTCTCCTCAAGCAGAATTGGATAAAACCAAACGCTGTATAGAACGCTCTAAAGATAAAATGGAGATTGAAGGAGGATTAGTGTACTCACCTTTAGCCGCTTCTTTAGCTGTATTAACCGAACAAGAAAAGAAAACAGGCGTAGCCTTAGTAGATATAGGAAGTGGCATTACTGAAATTGTAATTTATTATAAGAACATTGTAAGACACGTAGCCGTATTACCATTTGCTGGAGATTCAATCACAACAGATATTGAACAAGGCTGTGGTGTATCTATTGAACAAGCGGAACAATTAAAAGTAAAATTTGGCTCTGCCATTGCTGATGAAGTAGCCATTGAAGAGGTTGTTTCGATTCCAAGTGCAAATGGGCGTAAACCTAAAATTGTTTCGGTAAAAAATGTTGCGATTATTATTGAGGAAAGATTGAAAGAAATCATGGCTTTGGTTGTTGCTGAAATTACACGTTCTGGTTATTTAAATAGAATTAACTGTGGAATTGTAATTACTGGCGGAACTGCCCAAATGCCTTATATTGATCAGCTTTTTGAAAGAGTAGCACAAAGAGATGTAAGAATTGGTTATCCAAACGAAAATTTAGGAAAGACATTTACAGAAGAGATTAAAAATCCTACTTATTCAACAGCTGTTGGTTTGGTTTGGAGAGGAATTAGAGATATTGATGAGCGTGAAGAGGCGTATAAAATCCTTAGAAAAGATGCTCCAGTAATTATTCCAGTTGTACCCGTTAATACAACAATTAATAAGAGTAGTAGAGAAAATACAAAAACTGCGGAAACCAATGGTAAGAAAAGCTCTTTAGGATTCTTTGGAAAACTAAAGCAAGCAGCAAGTAGAATTATTGGGGAAGATTTAGGCGATAACGATAAATATGAGTAGTAGCATGTTTACATTACATATTACTACTCATATTGCTGCATAGCACCATTACTCATTACTAGAACTGCTCTACACCAGCAAAAAAGAAAAATCCTTCAATAGCCGCATTTTCATCTGAGTCAGAACCGTGAATTGCGTTAGCCTGCACCGATTTAGCAAACACTTTACGAATAGTTCCTTCAGCTGCTTGAGCTGGATTTGTTGCTCCGATTAAAGTACGGAAATCTAATACTGCATTTTCTTTCTCCAAAATCATTGGAATGATTGGTCCCGACGACATATAGTCGCATAATTCACCATAAAAAGGTCTTTCAGCGTGAACTGCATAAAATTCTCCAGCTCTTTCCTTAGTAAGTAGCGTTTTCTTAATGGCTACAATACGGAAACCCGCTTCTTCAATCATTTTAATAATTGCGCCAGAGTTACCTTCTGCTACTGCATCAGGTTTAATCATTGTAAAAGTTCTGTTAGTTGCCATATTTTGAATTTATGAAATGTGTGGAATGTGATTTCTTTGAGCTAAATAGTTTTAAAGCTTATCAAAAAGCAACTAAAACGCCATTTAAATAGATTATTTATGTAAAATTACGACAAAGCAGTAAGGTTTTAGAAACCTTGCAGCTTTTTTTGTGGAGAATTCTCGCTAACTTTGCCATTCAAATTTAGAATAAAACATAATATCCTGATAATCAATCGTATATAATGCAAAATCTTGAAGCCTTTCGTGAGTTGATTAATACGCCCAAAAAAATTGTAATTACAACCCATTTTAAACCCGATGCAGATGCACTTGGGTCTTCATTAGGTTTAGCAGGATATTTAAGAAAAAAGGGACATCATATTACGGTTATAACTCCTTCCGACTATCCTAAATTCTTGTTCTGGATGCCTAATAATGAGGAGGTTGTTAATTATGAAGATTATAAATTAAGAGGAAAGTCTAATAAGTTAATTGCTGAGGCAGATGTAATTTTTTGCCTAGATTTTTCAGCTTTGTCTCGTATTGAAGCAATGGCAGAGCCAGTTAGGCAATCGGATGCAATAAAAGTAATGATTGACCATCATACTTTCCCTGAAGATTTTGCACAATTTTCGTATCATGATACCAAAGCAGCAGCTACAGCGCAATTGATATTTCAACTAATAGTACTTTTAGGAGATGAATCTTTATTAGATGTTCAAATTTGTGAATGTCTGTATGCTGGAATCATGACGGATACAGGTTCTTTCCGTCATCCAAGTACCACACCAGCAGTACACAGAATTGTAGCTGATATTATGGAAATTGGTGTGAATACAAATTTAATTCATCGCCGAATTTACGATAGTACAACTGCTGAAAGGTTAAATTTCTTAGGATATGTTCTTTCTGAAAAATTAGTCATTTTACCAGAGTATAGAGTAGCTTATTTTACTGTAACAGAAGAAGAACTCAAACGTTTTAATTCACAAACGGGCGATACCGAAGGAATTGTCAATTACGGTTTACAAATTGAAGGTGTTGTAATGTCTGTAATCATTGTTGACCGCCCAGAAGCAGTAAAAATGTCTTTCCGTTCAGTCGAAGAATTTGCAGTGAATCAAATTGCTTCAAAGTATTTCAGTGGTGGCGGGCATAAAAATGCTTCTGGTGGCAAAACATCAGGCATTGGTTTACAAGCAACGGTAGAAAAATTCATTAGTATTTTACCAGAATATCAGGAAGAATTATTGGCAGTACCCATTTAATATAAACGCTCATCGAGCAAAAAAACTAAAATAAAATCAATAAAATCAAACAAAAATGTTCAAAAGAATCAGTGTTGTATTGTTTGCTGCCAGCATGATGGTTGCATGTAACAAGAATCGTGTAGAAGTAAAAGACGGTGTGAAAATCCAAATTCATAGTCACGATGACAAAGCAAGAAAATTAAAAGACGGAGATATTATTTCGTTTACAGCTAAAATTCAAAATTCTACAGACTCAGTACTTCAAGAGTCGCCAGCTTCACAACCAGCACGTGCTATGTTACAACCAGCTGGTTTATCAGGTTTCAAAGGTTCTTTTGAAGATGGTTTACGTTTACTTTCTCTTGGTGATAGCGCAACAATTTATGTTCCTGTAGATTCTTTGGCAAAAGGTGGTCAGCAATTACCTCCATTTATCAAAAAAGGAACAGATTTAAAATATACAGTTAAGATTTTGAAAGTACAGTCGAAAGCTGAATTTGAGAAAGACATGGCGGCAGAACAAGCAAAAGCAAAAGCTGATGCTGAAGAACGTAAAACTAAATTGCCTCAAATGATGGCTGATTATGTTAAAAAATCAGGCTTAACATTTAAAACTACTGCTTCTGGTTTACAATATGTAATCACGAAAGAAGGAACAGGCGAAACTCCAAAAACTGGCGATGTTTGTAAATGTATGTATGTAGGTAAATTTTTGGATGGAAAAGTATTTGACCAAAGCCCAAGTCCATTAGATATGCCAATCGGAGGTATGATTCCTGGTTTCAATGAAGCATTATTAATGATGAAAAAAGGTGGAAAAGGTACTTTCTTGATTCCTCCAACAATTGGATATGGAGAGGCTGCTCAAGGACCAATTCCAGCAAACTCTGCTTTAGTTTTTGATGTTGAAGTAGTAGATTTCAAAAAAGGCGGACAATAGATTTCACAGAAGGTAAGTGAAGAAGACAATAAAATGAATAAGTAAATAATTTAGCCTAAACAGGCTTGAATTTATTTATTTCTAAGATTTTGTTGTATTTTTTTACTTACCTTTTTGGTTTTCTGCCATTTTAACAGTTTTTAACGAATTCTCAACAATGGATTTCGTTATTTTGCGTTTCAAATAAGAGTTTAGTTTCGTTATAATTTTAACGAATAACTGATAATCAAATAACAGTCAGTAATGATGAAGTTCAAATTATTAAACCTTTTAGTGTTTGGGGCGGTAGTGAGTTTGCTCAGTTCATGTCTTTCTTCGGTTGTATTGGAAGAAAATGTAATCGACCAACAAAACGAAACACAAATCCAGCAATATATCAGTAGTAAAGGCCTAACGATGCAAAAAGCTGGAAATGGGGTTTATTATACAGTTACTCAGTCGAATGCAAGTGGTCGCCAAATGCTTTTGGGCGATACTATACGTTTGCATTATGTCATTAGCAGACTCGACGGTGTTAAAATTGATAGTTCTTCGGTACTAACTAAGAAGCCTTTTACGTTTTATCACAACGGTGCGAATACCAATATCTTTTTGAAATTCCTTTCTTTATTGCATGAAGGAGAAAAAGGTACGTTTATTTTACCATCAAGATTAGTGGGCGGAGGAGTAGCTTTCCCAAATTTAGCAGCTAACCAACCTGTTCGTTGTGATATATCTTATTTCTACACATTCGGCGAAGAAGCAGATATTGATCATTATATCGCCAAAAACAATATTACAGTTACAGAAAAAACCACAGAAGGAGTTAGATATATCAAAACCAGAGATGGTTCTGCTGACTTAATTGCTGGAAAAGTAGCTAAGATAAAATATACCGGTAAATTCTTAAATGGTGAAATCTTCGATACAAATCTAAATAAAACAGATTCGTTGAGTTTAACCGTGGGTTCTACAGCGGCTTCCTTTGTAACAGGTTTTATGGTAGGAGCGAATAAAATGAAACTTGGAGAAAAGGCAACCATAATTTTCAGATCAGCACTAGGTTATGGAGCCACTGGAGATTCAAGAGATGGAGGGAAAATTCCACCATACACACCCCTTATTTTTGAATTAGAAATAGTAGCAATGAAAGATCAATAAAAATAAATACAAAACAATGAATAAAAGTATATTTTGGGTAATGTTGGTTGGCGTTGTGGGTTTACTTACTGCCTGTTCGAGTGGACTTGAAGATACAAGCCAAAGATACATCGAGAATGAAAATAAAGTAATTCAATACGGCAAAGCCAACAATCTGACACTTACCAAAGAAGCTAACTCTGGCACTTATTATGCAGTAACTACTCCAAATACTTCAGGAAGAAGCCCTAAGGAAACAGAATTAGTAAAAGTTTTTTATACATATAGAAAATTAGACGGAACATTAATTGATAGCACAACTACAGTACCATCTAGTTTCCCTTATTATACTTACAATACCATTTTAAATATTCCTGCTGCATTATTAAAAGAAGGTGAAAAAGGAGTATTTATTTTTCCAGAAACAAGCCAATATACAGAACCAACAATTTTAAGTATTGAATTGATTTCAACTCGTAATGAAACGGAACAAATTGGAGAGTTCGTTCAAAGTAAATTTGCAGGATTAAATGTGAATTCAACTAGTACAGGCTTACAATATGTAATTACGAAATCAAACTCTACTGGAGAATTGGTTAAAACTGGACAAACTGTTACCGTTACTTATACAGGGAAATTACTTTTCCCAACGAAAAAAAGAGATAGTAACGGTTTTTATGTTTATAATGAACAATTCGATGCTGGAAGTTTCAGCTTTGTTTTAGGACAGGGTTCAACCGTAGCAGGTTTTGAAGAAAGTGTTTCAAAACTAAAAGTTGGAGATAAAGGAAATTTTGTTTTTCCATCATCATTAGGTTATAGTAAAACGGGTAGTCTTGATAACTCGACAGGAGCTTATACAATTCCTCCGTATTCACCATTAAATTTTGAAATAGAAGTAACTGCGGTTAAATAAATTCATATTTTCATTAAGAGCCTCCTCACGTAGTAATGAGGAGGCTTTTTATTTATTTTATCATGAAAAAACTATGTTTTGCAACGAACAATGCTCATAAAGTAGAAGAAGTTCAAGCTACTTTAGGACAGCACTTTGAGTTACTGACGCTCAATCAAATTGGTTGCCAAGAAGAATTACCTGAAACTGGAAATACTTTAGAAGCTAATTCTTTACAAAAAGCTCAATATCTTTTTGACCATTATCAGGTAGATTGTTTCGCAGATGATTCAGGTTTGGAAGTAACAGCATTAGGTGGTGAACCAGGAGTATTTTCTGCTCGATATGCAGGAGAGCAAAGAAGCCATGCCGATAATATTGCTTTACTTTTAAAAAACTTATCAGGAGTAGAAGACCGTTCAGCGCAATTTAGGACAGTGATTACTTTGATTTTAGATGGAAAAGTAAATCAGTTTGAAGGAATTGTTAAAGGTAAAATCATTGAAGAATTAAAAGGAAGCGAAGGTTTTGGATATGACCCAATCTTTATGCCAGAAGGCTATGAAATAACATTTGCTGAAATGAGTATAGAAGAAAAAGGTGAAATTTCGCATCGTGCAAAAGCTGTTGAAAAATTAATTAGCTTTTTAAAGTAAATATTAAAAACTAGATGAATAGCCACAAGACTAAGTGATTGTTACTTAGTCTTGTGGCTATCTTGCTTTATGGGTTATCATTGTTTCAAAATATGTGTTTTTTTAAAGATTTATACATTCAATGGGGGTTTTGCATAGATGAAATGTCTGTATTCTGCGAGCAAATTTGATATTGCCTCTAAATCATGTAAATTCGAATAGAAAATGCTAATTTCTTTAACATTCATAAAGAGAATGACTTACCCAAAAATTTTAAAACTGCTAATTGTTATAATCATTGCTTTAGCTTATCAAAATACCAATGCCCAATACACTATCACTGGAGTTGTAACTGATGCCAAAAATGGAGACCCTTTACCTTTTGCAACAGTTGGCTTGAAAGGCATAAATGTAGGAGCACAAACAAATTTTGAAGGCATCTATGTCATCAAAACAAAAGTGCTTTCCGATTCTATCTATGTCAGTACTGTGAATTATAAAAAGAGAATGAAAGCTCTTGATAAAAAAGCATTCACGCAAACGATAGACTTTCAATTACAAGGAGAAGCCAAATCATTGGACGAAGTAGTGGTGTATTCTGGTGAAAATCCTGCATTTAAAATTCTTAGAAAACTTAGTGAAAATAAAGCTAAGAATGATAGAAAGCGCCTAAATGCTTTTGAGTATAATTCTTATTCTAAAATGGAATTGGATGTGGATAACCTTTCTGAAAAATTTAAAGAAAGAAAGGTAATGAAGCAAATACAGGGTGCTATTGAAAAGTTTGAAAAATTAGCTGGCGAAGATGGTAAAGCTGTTATTCCAACTTTTATTTCAGAAACGCTTTCAAAATATTACTTCCGTGAAAGTCCTTCAAGAAAGAAAGAAGTTATCTTGAAAAATAACATCAAAGGTATTGGTGTAAAAGAAGGAGGCTTTGTTTCTCAATTAGTTGGTGGAAACATTTTTGCCAATTATAATTTCTACGATAATTATGTACCATTTTTAGGGAAAGATATTATTTCTCCATTTGGTGACAACTGGAAAGGAACATACAAATGGTTTTTATCTGATACAACAAATGTTGATGGGCATATTTGTTATGGAATGGAATTTGACCCTAAAAATGATAAGGATTTAGTTTTTATAGGAAAAGCTTACATTGATACTACTTCGTATGCTTTAGTACAAATTGATGCTACCGTTGGAAAAGAAGCCAACATCAACTTTATTGATAAAATAAAAATATCTCAGGAATTAGAGCAAACGGCTGAAGGTGCTTGGCTGCCAGCAAAAACACGTTTTTTAATTGACATTGCAGAATTAACTAAAAATTCGGCAGGGATGTTGTTGAAAATGTATATTTCAAATAAAGATTTTGTCGTAAATCAACCTAAAGAATTAAGTTTCTATGATTTACCAATAGAAGTAGCAGAAAATTCAAAAGAACCGGACCCGAAATTTTGGCTTGAAGCAAGACATGAATCACTCTCAGCACAAGATATTCTCGCTTCAAAATTAATTGATACAGTTAGAAATGTTCCAATAGTGAAGACTTATGTGGAAATCGCTGAAATCATTGCAAGTGGCTATAAAAGATTTAATAAATTTGGAGTAGGTCCATACATTACACTTTTTTCAGCCAACAAAATTGAAGGTTTTAGAACAAGACTAGGTTTTAAAACGAATTCAGATTTTAGTAAAGAATGGATTTTAAAAGGCTGGGCAGGATTTGGCACCAAAGATTTAGTACTTAAATATGGTGGTGAAGTAGATTATATTATTTCTCGCAGACATTGGACTGTTGCTGGTATTAAACACAGCTATGACTTAGAACGTATCGGATTGACACCAGAATTAATTGGAGACAATAAAATATTCTATGCTTTTACCCGCTGGGGTGCATTTTCTGGTGCTTTCTACAGAAGAGAAAGTGAAGTATTCTATAAAACAGAGCCAACAAAAGGGATTAGTTTTACAGGTTCACTCACGACAAGAGGATTTGATCCACTTTTTGAGTTTCAATATCGTACAAGACCAGACGAAGGAAAAAATTCTCCTACGATAGATAATTACAATGATACTTTTTTTACTGTTGAAGCACGCTTCGCAAAGAATGAAACATTCTTAATGGATGGTAATGAACGCATAACGCTTGGAAGTAAACGTACTCCTACGGTTACACTAACTTATCAACATGGAATGAAAGTCCTCAATGGAGATTTTCGTTATGATAAGTTTATGGCAAAAGTATTTCAATCGTTTCGTATCGGAACAATTGGGCGCTCAGATTATACTTTGCAGGCAGGCTATATTCCAACAGCTTTGCCAGCACCGCTTTTATTCCCACATTTAGGGAACGAAACCTTTTTTTATAATCGTGCAGCATTCAATACTATGCACTATTTTGAATTTGTCAGTGATAAATACGTTTCGTTAAATTATAATCACAATTTTGATGGATTACTCTTTAACCGTATTCCTGCCATTCGTCAATTAAAATGGCGTTTGATTGCTTCAGCGAATGTACTTCTAGGAAGCCAAAGAGCTGAGAATAAAGAACTGATGCAAGAAGCTATACCAGTAATCAATCCAAGACATACTAAAGGAGAATTACAGCCAAGGTATAGTTTTTCAGGACTAGACCCCAACAAACCTTATATAGAAGTTGGATACGGTATTGATAACATCTTTAAGATATTTAGGATTCAGGCATTTCATCGCCTTTCTTACCTAGACCATCTTTCACCATCAGGAAGAAATCCAAGACCTTTTGCATTAAAAGCATCTGTACATTTCTCTTTTTAAGACAAACTTACTAGTTTTACAAAAAGCTCCTACTTTACAGAATATATAGCTGTGAGGTGGGATTTTTTTTGGAAATTAAAAGATTAAAATTGTCTAATCATATTTCCTCAATTGTAAATATCTAGAAACCAGAAATAACAGTTGAACCACCACTAGGTATAGTTATAAACTTATTAGATTTGAAATTTTTAGAATCGGAAAGGCTTGATACAGTTTTTTTCGAGAGGGTTAATTTGCTATTTTTCATCTTAGTATATTAGTATAATGTTTTAAATAATCGTTGTTTACTTTGTTGATTCAAAATTGCAAAGAAAATAGGCATCAGAAAGATACTATGTCTTAATCAGCTTATTATCAGTCTGAAATGTGTTATTATAGATTTGAATTGCCATGTATATATAGTTAACTAGACTATAAATCAATAAGATATATAGAATAATTAAATGAAAAAATATTTAAAATGAATGAAAGAAAGAAGATTCATATAATAGTTTGGACATTATATGTCATTTATTATCAACTAAGCTATATCGTTGTTTCGCTTAAATTTGATTTAATAACGAGCATAATAATTTTGATAAACTGTCTTTGTTGGATAATAATATTTTATTGTTGTATATTATTTATATACCCTAAATTCCTATTTACTCAAAAGTATTTGATTGTAATTCTTTTGAGTATATTAAATGTATCTATTATTACTATAATTAATGTTTATATAATAGTTCTTTTTTTTCCTGATTACCCTGGCGTTGTATTTAATCAAGTACAATTAATTTCTCATTTTTGGAATGCACAGATTTTTACTTTTTATGCTCTTGGCTATTACTTTGCACAGAAATCAATTAACCAACAAATTGAAATTGCTACTCGTGATAGAGAAATAGCCAAACAAAAAATTGCTATTGCAGAAAAGGAAGCAAAAATTGCTAAACAAGAATTGGAAATAGCTATCTTAGCGAAAGAAAAAGCTTTGGCGGAAATGGCATTTTTAAGAGCCCAAATTAATCCGCACTTTATGTATAATACCCTTAATATGATTTTTGAAAGGGTAAGAAAGGCCTCTCGTGAGGCTGGTGATATAGTTCTAGCTTTTGCCGAAATGTTACGATATGCAACCAGTACAAAATCGCAAGAGGATGAAGTAGATTTAGGTGGTGAATTAGATTTTGTAAAACAATATATTGAATTACATTTACAAAGATTTCATTATAAAGTTTATATCGACTTTGAAGAAGACGGAGATTTCTCTTACCACAGAATTGTTCCGATGGTCTTGATTACGATTGTAGAGAATGGCATTAAACACGGTGTTTTTGATGAACCGGATATTGCATTTAGAATAAGAGCCTCTTTAATGGATGAAGTATTTGTGTTTACGGCGACAAATAAGAAAAATCCGTATCCTAATGCCATTGCAGATGCTGGACAGACTGGAATTGGGATTAAAAATATTAAAAAACGACTTTTAACAACATATCCAGCCGAAGCGCATAGTATAGATATAATTGATAGCGAAGAGGACTATACAGTAGTATTTACAGTAAATTTTAACCTTCTGAAGAAATGATTAATTGTGTTGTAGTAGATGATGAACAATCTGCTTTAGATCTTGTAGTAGATTATATCAATGATACCCCTTTCCTTAACTTAGTGGCTGCGACAACCAACCCTATGGAAGCTGTTGGTATTATTCAATCTAGGGAGGTTGATTTGGTATTTGCAGATATTCAAATGCCAAGAATGAATGGCTTGAACTTGGTAAGTCTTTTCGAAAATAAAGTAAAATTCGTAATGACGACGGGCTATCAGGAATATGCTTTGAAAAGTTTTGAATATGGAGTATTAGATTATCTGGTTAAACCATTTTCATATCAAAGGTTTTTGAAGGCTGTTAATAAAATGCCATTTAGCATGACATTGGTTGATGACCCAACGAAATCTGTTGAGGCAGCTCCAGAACAACCCGTTAAAAGAGAAGAATTTATTTTTGTAAAAGTAGATGTAAAAGGAAAATTCCATAAAGTACTTTACAAAGATGTGGTATATATGGAAGCTCAAAAAAGCTATGCTTCTATTTATACGAAGGAAGAACGTATTACGACGAATCTAACGCTTTCGGATTTAGAAAAGCGTTTACCTCCTGATCGTTTTATGAGAATTCACCGTTCTTATATCATTTCAACTGAAAAAATAACAGGTATTGAAGGGGACGAAGTAATCCTTGATAAAGTAGTGAGAATCCCTGTTGGAGATACTTATGCCGATGAATTTACGAAAGCCATTGAAGGAAGTATTTACTATAAAGAAAAAGATAGTGCTACTTTAGTTTATAGAAAAATCGGCGGAGACAAATAGTAAATCGAAGAGACATTTTAAGTATTATAAAGCCTTGGTATATGTAAATTGCCAAGGCTTTATGTTTTTGAAAATTACGGAACTATGCTATGTTATTTTATTAAAGACCTTAAACAAGGCAAGAATCTTAGCTGTTTTTCAAAAATAAAACATTTAAAAGAGCCAATTTGTACAATTTGAAGAACTTTGTGGGGCTTTCGTGTTTTAATAAATTTTGATTTATATTTGTTTTAGAGAAAATAAATATAGCACTGTTTACCTAACATTAATTAATACTCAATCAATGTCAATTTTAGTACTTATAATTTCTTGCACAATTGCTGCATATTTACTTGGTTCTATTCCAACAGCAATTTGGTATGGTGAAGCTTATTTTGGTTTTGATATTCGTAAACATGGAAGTGGTAATGCAGGTGCTACCAATACTTTTAGAGTACTAGGAAAAAGAGCAGGAACAATCGTATTATTAATTGATGCTATCAAAGGTTGGATTGCAACGTCTTTAGCTTTAATGATTTATTATGGGCATCTCATTGAATGGTCTGAATGCCAGAATCTTAAATTACTTTTTGGTTTTGCAGCGGTTTTAGGTCATATCTTCCCTGTGTTTTCTAATTTTAAAGGTGGAAAAGGAGTAGCAACTTTATTAGGAATGGTGATGTCGGTACATCCAGAAGCTGCTTTAGTTTGCATGGTGATTTTCTTTTTAGTATTTATTTCTTTTCATTATGTTTCATTGGGGGCTATCATCGCTTCGTTGTCGTTTCCTATATTACTTTTATTAAAGACTTTTGGTAAAGAAAACGATTTAGTAATCATCTTCGGTTTTATTTTATTTTTACTTATCCTGATTACTCATCGTAAAAACGTAGTGAGATTGTTCAAAGGACAAGAGAATAGAATTTACCTTCGTCCTAAGAAAGAATCCGTTTAAATCGTTAGAAGATATTATATTTGTACCTTCTGTCAGAAAATTGACGGAAGGTATTTTTTTGATAGAATATTTGAGCATCGAACTACAAAATAATAGCTCATCATTACACAATCACAACAACATGAAAAACTATATTGAAGCAAATAAAGAGCGTTTTTTAGCTGAATTACTTGATTTATTAAGAATTCCATCAATAAGTGCTGATAGTAAATACAAAGATGATGTTAGAAAAGCCGCTGAATTTATTGCTGATAAAATTCAATCTGCTGGTGCTGATTTCGTAGAAATCTGTGAAACGGCAGGTCATCCAATTGTATTTGGACAAAAAATAATAGATGAATCTTTACCAACGGTTTTGGTGTATGGACATTACGATGTACAACCTGCTGACCCATTAAATCTTTGGGATTCTCCTCCATTTGAGCCAGTAGTAAAAGACGAAAAAATTTATGCTCGTGGTGCTTGTGATGACAAAGGACAAGTATATATGCACATCAAAGCTTTTGAAACGATGATGGCTACCAATGCTTTACCTTGCAACGTAAAGTTCATGATTGAAGGGGAAGAAGAAGTTGGTTCTGATAACTTGGGTACTTTTGTAAAAGCCAATAAAGAAAGATTAACTGCTGATGTTATTTTGATTTCTGATACGGCGATTATTGCAAATGATATTCCATCAATTGATGTTGGTTTAAGAGGTTTGAGTTACTTAGAAGTAGAAGTAACAGGCTCAAACAGAGATTTACACTCTGGGGTATATGGTGGCGCAGTAGCGAATCCAATCAATGTGTTGAGTAAAATGATTGCTTCATTGCATGATGAAAATAATCATATCACGATTCCTACTTTTTATGACGATGTGGTTGAATTAACGCCTGCTCAGCGTGAAGCAATGGCACAAACGCCATTTGATTTAGAAGCCTATAAAAAAGATTTAGCCATAGATGATGTAAGAGGAGAAGCTGGTTATTCAACCTTGGAAAGAGCATCTATTCGCCCGACTTTGGATGTGAATGGTATTTGGGGAGGTTATATCGGAGAAGGTGCAAAAACAGTATTGCCTTCAAAAGCTTCTGCAAAAATTTCAATGAGATTGGTACCAAACCAACAATCAGATAAAATTACTGAATTATTTACAAAGCATTTTCAAGCGATTGCACCAGCAGGAGTAACAGTAACTGTTCGTCCACATCATGGTGGTGAACCTTATGTTACCCCAACAGATTCTAAAGAATACAGAGCTGCCGAAAAAGCAATGGAAGAAAGTTTTGGCAAAAAACCAGTGCCTACTCGTGGGGGCGGAAGTATTCCGATTGTGGCTTTATTTGAGAAAGAATTAGGCTTAAAAACTGTATTAATGGGTTTTGGATTAGATTCAGATGCTATTCACTCGCCGAATGAGCATTACGGTTTATTTAATTTTTACAAGGGAATAGAAACCATACCTTTATTTTTTAAATATTACGCAGAATCATAAAGATTCAGTAAAATATAGCAAAGGTCTGCTGTATTTTATAGTAAAACCATTACAGTCAAGATAGGACTGTGCTTAATTAAAAAGGCAAATTGTTATATTTGCAAAAAAGATAGAAGCGTTGCTACGTAATAAAATATCTTAATACAAAGATTAAAGAGAGGTATAAGTGTTGATTTTTGCCTTTTCTGAAAGAATTGAATTATAATCATCATGACCGAAATTAATTTAGAAGCTCTTACAACAGAAGAATCCTCACGGTATGATAACCTTGATGAAATGTCAGTACGTGAGATTTTAGAAGGTATTAATAATGAGGACAAAACAGTGCCTTATGCTGTAGAAAAAGCCATTCCCCAAATAGAGAAACTAGTTGCAGAGATTGTTCCTAGAATGAAAAAAGGAGGAAGACTTTTCTATATCGGAGCTGGAACAAGCGGACGTTTAGGAATTGTAGATGCCTCAGAATGTCCACCAACTTTTGGTGTACCTTTTGATTTGGTCATTGGTTTAATTGCTGGGGGTGATGGCGCTATTCGTAAAGCAGTTGAAAATGCAGAAGATGATATTGAACAAGCTTGGAAAGATTTAGAAGCTTACGATATTCATGAATTAGATACAGTAATCGGTATTGCAGCTTCTGGAAGAACGCCTTATGTTATCGGCGGTTTAAACAAAGCTCGTGAAAATGGATTGTTGACGGGTTCTATTTCTTGTAATGAAGATAGTGAAATCTCTAAAGCTGCTGAATTTAAAATTGAAGCCATTCCAGGACCAGAATTCGTAACCGGAAGTACTCGTATGAAATCAGGGACGGCTCAAAAGTTAATTCTAAATATGATTTCAACCTCGGTGATGATTCAATTGGGAAGAGTAAGAGGAAACAGAATGGTTGATATGCAACTGAGCAATAATAAATTGGTTGTCAGAGCAGAGAATATGGTGATGGAAGAATTAGGAATTACTCGTGATGAAGCAGAAAGCTTATTGCAAAAACACGGAAGTGTTAGAGCTTCAGTAGATGCCTACAGAGCCAGCCATTAACATATTGTTAACATCAAGTATTAAAACAAGCAACTATGTTTGTCGTTATAAGTGAAATTACTTAAACCATAAACAAGTCTTATTGCTAATTATAATTATCCGAACAAATAAGATTTAATCAATATATCAGTAACCCTTTCTTTTCTTTATTATGAAAAAAACGATATTTAGCGCACTATTGCTTGCAGGTTTAGCAATTAATGCAAAAGCTCAGGACTTCCCAGAGGATATTAAGCCACTTGTAACGAAGTACGCTTGTACTGCATGTCATAAAGTTGATGCTAGACTTGTTGGTCCTGCTTATACAGATGTGGCAAAAAAGAAATATACTAATGAGAAAATTGTAGAATTAATCGGTGCTCCGAAGCCTTCTAACTGGCCAGGTTATCCTCCAATGGCTGCTTTAAAAGTACCTAAAGAAGATGCAATGAAAATTGCAGGATGGATTAATTCATTAGCGGCAAAATCAAAAGGTAAAGCTAAAAAAAGCTAAGAGCGATTAAACATTATCAAAATACCTTGACATCGGTAACGAACTGTCAAGGTATTTTTTTTGTTCGCTCAATATTAGTATTTTTAATCGAGCCACAATTTTTATTGATATGAACAAATACCAAGTAACTGTTTATTTTAGTGTTGATCAAGAATTCATGACACTCGTTCCTGAACATCGCAGTATTATTAATGATTTAATTCTGAAAGGAGTAATAGATTCTTACGCTATTTCGGCGGAAGTAGGTCGTGGATGGATAATTGTCAATGCTAAAAGTAAGGAAAGTGTTCATAAATATCTGCAACGTTCGCCTTTGTACAAATACTTTGAATTAGAAATAGACCAATTGATGGTTTATGACTCGCAATCGTACCGTTTTCCTAAAATGTTAATGAATTAAAAAAGATTATAACAATCTCAAACATAAAAAAGCCTTGAATGTTGGAAAACATTCAAGGCTTTTTACTTATAATAAAAATATTTTTAAGCTTCTTCTGATTTTGTTTCTTCTGCTGTTTCAACAACTTCAACCACAAATGCTTCTGGTAAATTTGCTGAAATGATATTATACCAACTAATCATTTTTTTCACGTCAGAACCATGAACACGTTCACGGTCGAAGTTTGGAACTACTGTTGCTAAGAAATCATAAAGATCAGCTTCTGTAGCATTTTTCGTATTTAATTCAACTTTCTCGCCGTGTGTTTCTCTGATTTTTAAGAAAATATTCGCTAAAGGCATCGCTGCATCTTGATGATCTTCAATATAAACTGAAATATCTTTTAATACTGATACACGTGCATTCGCTCCAACAACCGAACGTGTTTTCTTTCCATCCAAACTTTCAACAATTACTCCTGTACGTGTTGGTTTTAAAATTCTGTATAAACCACTTTGGCCAGAAATATTGGCTATTTCTTTTAATAATTCCATGTTTTATTTTAATGATTTGTTTTTGCAAAATTACTCAATAAGTTCTTAGCAAAATAGTACAAGACTTGAATTCCTAGTTGCTAAGTGCTTTTAACCTTTAAATTCAATGTTCAATTCATTGATTGTTCGCAAGATTTCATCTCTACCAGAGCCATTAACGGAAGAGCTCACGAAAAATTGTGGCATTTCTTCCCATGTTTCAAGGAGTTTTTCTTGATACAATGCCACGTTTCTATCGGCTGCTGTTTTCGATAATTTATCCGCTTTTGTGAAAACTAAACAGAAAGGAATACCTTCTTCTCCCAAACGATTGATAAATTCCATATCAATTTTTTGTGGTTCGTGACGAATATCTACTAATACAAAAGTATAAAGTAAATTTTCACGATTTGAAAGATAATTATGGATCATTGATTCAAATTTCTCACGTTCTGTTTTACTGATTTTGGCATAACCGTAGCCCGGTAAATCTACCAAATACCATTTTTGATCAATCAAAAAGTGATTGATTAATTGGGTTTTCCCAGGCGTTTGCGAAGTTTTCGCTAAACCTTTTTTCTGAACGATGGTATTGATTAAAGACGATTTACCCACATTCGAACGACCAATAAATGCATATTCTGGTTTATCAGGCTTTGGGCATTTTTCGTATTCTGTATTACTCTGTAAAAATATTGCTTCTGAGACTTTCATAAAACTGATGTTGAAACGCTACTCATTTTCTATAAATGAAATACGTCTTTTTAAAACTTTTACAAATTTACGGAAGATTTAGGACTTCTCTTGCTTCTTGGAAATTTACTCGACGTATGGCGCTGTTTAGGAGTCAATTACTGTCCGCAAAAGCTGATACCTATGAATAATCTGATGATTTCTTTCTCTATGAAAATCCAGTCTGATGAAACAATCGTATCTTTGTGAAAATTACAGCGATTTCACGCATTCGCTTTTATCAATACCACAAACGATTCTAGAAATCGTGTAGTTTATATGGAAATTTTACAAAATGATTTATTGTTAAGAGCCGCTAGAGGCGAACAAGTAGAACGTGTACCCGTTTGGATGATGCGTCAGGCAGGAAGAATTTTATCGGAATATCGTTCCGTTCGTGAGAAAGCAGGAAGTTTTATTCAGTTAGCTACCAATCCTGAATTAGCAGCCGAAGTAACGATTCAACCCGTTGATATTTTAGGCGTTGATGCTGCCATTATTTTCTCTGATATTTTGGTTATTCCAGAAGCAATGGGCTTGCCTTATTTGATGGAAGAAAAAGTTGGTCCAATCTTTCCAGAAGTAATAAAAACAATGGCTGATGTGGATAAATTAATCGTTTCAGACCCAGAAGTGGAATTGAAATATGTATTAGATGCCATCAGAATTGTAAAAAAAGAATTGAATGGACGTGTACCTTTAATTGGTTTTGCGGGTGCGCCTTTCACTTTACTTTGCTACATGATTGAAGGAAGAGGCTCAAAGACTTTCTCGAAAGCGAAGAAATACTTGTATTCTGAACCTGAACTTTCGTATGCTCTTTTGCAGAAAATTACCGATAGTACCATCGCTTATTTAAAAGCACAAGTAGCGGCTGGTGCAAACCTTGTTCAGATTTTTGACTCTTGGGCGGGTATCCTTTCTCCAGAACAATACCGTATTTATTCATTGCCTTATATCGCTCAGATTTGTGATGCCATTACAGAAGTACCTGTGACGGTCTTTGCAAAAGGTGCTTTCTTTGCTCGTGAAGAAATGGGTAAATTAAATTGTGAAACCATTGGTTTAGATTGGAACATGGACATTGCTGAATCTCGTAGATTAATTGGCGACAGCAAAACATTACAAGGAAATCTTGACCCATGTGTATTGTATGGTTCTTTTGACGAAATCAAGAAACAAACTCGCTCGATGATTCAACAATTCGGTGGACAAAAATACATTGCCAATTTAGGACATGGCGTTTATCCAGATACTGACCCTGAAAAAGTAAAATGTTTTATCGATACTGTAAAGGAATATAGTTTGTAGGTTTTAACAAACTTATTAAATATCAAACATGCTTTATTCCTAATTTTAAGAGAATGAAGTTATTGAAGATTTCAATGCTTTGGGGATTTATCCTAGTCCTTACTTTTCTTTCCTTGATGAAAGAAAAGTAACAAAAGAAAATCAAGAATTCCTAATCGCAGTGGCGAACCACCTCGCTCCGCTCAAACAGTAGGAATTCATTACCCACCAATCATAAAAAAGCGGTCGAAAAATTAATTTCGACCGCTTTTTTATGATTATAAAATTCGGAATCATACAAGTTTGATAAATCCAGCTGTTTCAATCTCCCTTATTTCAATTTATCTTTCAAATAAGTAATAGCTAAAGTGTATGCTTCTTCTGATGCTTCTCTGTCAAATTTTGGGTTTGATGGATTTGCAAAAGCATGTTCAGCATCAAACGATTTTACTTTTACAGATTTACCTGCCGTTGCCATATCTTTCTCGAACTGTGCAACAACTGCTGGAGAAATCCATTGTTCTTTTCCTGCAAATAATCCTAAAACATCACATTTCAAAGTCTTCAATTGCTCAACATCTTTCTCTGGCATCCCATAATACATTACGCAACCTACCGCTTGCTTGCCTTCTAAAATAGCTGATTTTAGCGAAAGTCCACCGCCAAAACACCAACCCACCGAAGCAATTTTAGCTTTAGGACCTACATAAGCCAAAGCACCTTTAATGATAGCTTGTAAACGAGCAGGGTCAGCACCCGACATTAATGCACCAGCGTCTTTAGGGTCTGTTGCTATTTTTCCATCGTACATATCAATTGCTAGTACGTTTACATCTTTCAAATCACCATAAAATACTTCTGATTGTTTTTTGATATAATCATTCAAGCCCCACCATTCTTGATATACAAATAAATACTTATTAGAAGGCTTTGCAGATTTAATCAGATAAGCATTTGCCATTTTGCCATCTGGTGTTTTGAATTCAATCATCGTTCCACCAACAGTACTCACGTGAGTATAAGGAAGTGGCGAAAGGTGAGCTGCCTGAAATTCTTTAGTAGATGCCATCAATTGCATGTCATCTTTTGTTAATGAACAACAACTCTGTGAAAAACCAAAGTACGAAAGAGTTGTGAAAGCCAAAGTAGTCAATAGTTTTTTCATCGAAATAGATACCTCCAATCCCCGATGGAGTATTTGTTTTTGGTTTAAACGGTTCATCATTGGGGGACAGTCAATAATGAACAAAGACAGTGTTCATGTACGTACATGAGGTTAACACAAGATAGACAAAGATGGTTTTGAATCGAAAAATATTTCTGAAAGGGCAAAGAGCATTATTTAGCCAATATTCAAGTGTACTAATAAAAGATAAGTGTTATTGAGGCTAACTAATGACCAAATAAAATTTACGGTTTTCTTCGTTTTTATACGGAAAATTGCGTGAAAAAGACAGACAAATCTATCTCGAAGATAGGATGTCCTATCTTTTTCACGCAAAAAACCGCAAAAATGATAGGACGAGCTATCTCAGAGATAGGTTGTCCTATCAAAAAGATGGAATGACCTATCTCAGAGATGGATTCTTGATTCTTTTTGATGGGTTTGTCAATAGGAAAGATAGGTTGGCTGGTTTAATGAACAATTGAAAGTAATGCAGAAGAAGGGCTTATAAAATGAATAATCCACCCATTATTATGAGTGGATTATGTATAAAAATTAATATTGAAAACCTATTTAAAAGGTAAACTACGTTTAGTTAGTCTTCAATAATTCTACTTCAAAAATCAAAGTTGCTCCCCCTGGAATATCTCTGCCTGCACCACGTTCACCATAAGCTAAATGATGTGGTAAGTAGAATTTATATTTACTTCCCGTTGGCATCAATTGCAAACCTTCTGTCCAACCCGTAATTACTTGATTTAAGCCAAAACTGATTGGGTCGTTACGCAATACACTGCTATCAAATACTTTACCGTCGATAGTTGTACCATGATAATGTGTCAATACCTTACTTCTTGGTCCGCTTGGTTTTGGTCCATCACCTTGAACTAATATTTCGTATTGTAAACCACTTTCAGTTTCAATAACTTCAGGTCTTTTCTTGTTTTCTGCTAAAAATGCTTCGCCTCTAGCGATTTCGTTTGCTAAAATTTCACGCATTTGTGCTTGACGTGTATCTGAAAAACTCATTTGATATGATTGTTTATTGTAAATTATGATAGACTAAAGCCTTTTACTTATTTTGTTTGAAACGTTTTTTAAATCTTATTTGGTTCAAAATTAGTGTTGTTTGAATAAATTGTAAATGAGTCAGTCTTATTTCTTAAACTCAATCACCTCATTAAAAATTCCTCTTTTTGCTTGCCAGTCTTTTACGGCTTTGCCAGTTCCTGATGCCCAAGGAAGAATTTCATGGTCTTTTTTACGTTGATATGCTACCAATTCAGGACTCAATTGTATTGTTCCTCTAGCCCGAACATGATAAGTAATCAACAATTGATTCATTCTGTGGAATTCGTATAAACCTACCAATTCTACGATTTCGCCATCAAGATTTAATTCTTCTTTTACTTCTCGTAAAATACCTTCTTCGGGTGTTTCGCCTGCTTCCAGAAAGCCTGTGATTAAAGCAAACCAGCCTTCTGGCCAAGCTGCATTTCTAGCAAGAATAATATCGCCTTCGTGTTCAACAATGGCGGCGACAACGGGTGTTGGATTGTTCCAATGCACAAAACCACAGTCTTCTTCATCAGCACAGAGTACTCTTTCTCTATCATCTTTAAACTTGATAATCAAGCTTTGTCCACATTGTGGACAAAAATTCATTTTCGCCATTTTTACATTAATCGTAATACGGAATTCTATTCCGTCATCATTAAAAACTG
Organism: Arcicella rosea; assembly: GCF_040543805.1. NCBI lineage: Bacteria > Pseudomonadati > Bacteroidota > Cytophagia > Cytophagales > Flectobacillaceae > Arcicella > Arcicella rosea. Next base: position 116,723 of record NZ_JBEUMS010000014.1, on the reverse strand, counting down.
TTTATCAATGAATGAAGATTTTGTGTCAAGTGAATCACAAAAGTATTCTACAAAAACAAAACCCCTCGACCGTAAAGTTCAAGGGGTTTTATTGAATTATCGAATGATTATAAAGCCAATTCACTCACTGCCAACCAAGACATCAGCCCTGCTCCGATTTCCAAAGCACTTTCGTCAATATCAAAAGTAGGTGTGTGCACACCCGAAATAATGCCTTTTTCTTCATTACGAGTACCCAAACGATAGAAACATGAATCAACATGATGTGTATAATAGGCAAAATCTTCGGCAGCCAACCAAATATCTAAATCAATTACGTTTTCTTCGCCCATGTACTCCACGGCAGCACCTTTCATTCTGCGAGTGAGTTCCGGCTCATTTTTCAAGAATGGATAACCTTTCTGAATAAATACTTCACAAGTTCCACCCATTGATTCTGCAATGCCTTCTGCCATTTTTTTGATACGAGCCAAAGCATCTGCACGCCAAACTTCGTCCATCGCACGGAAAGTACCTTCTACATATACCTCGTTTGGAATCACGTTGGTAGCACCATTGGCAATTACTTTCCCGAAAGTCAAAACAGACGGATAACGTGGATTTCTGTTTCGGCTAATGATTTGCTGTAAAGCCACAATAATATGCGAAGTAATCAACACTGGGTCGATGCCTAATTCTGGCATAGCACCATGTCCGCCTTTGCCTTTTACCGTAAAGTACAATTCATCAGCACTTGCCATATACATCCCTTCACGGAAACCGATTTTACCTACAGGAATATTTGGTGCAACGTGCTGCCCAAGCATTTTACTTGGTGCAGGGTTTAATAAAGCTCCTTCGGCAATCATTACCGAAGCTCCGCCCGGTGCTTTTTCTTCCGCAGGTTGAAAAACTAATTTCACTGTTCCGTCGAATTCATTGCGGAGATTGTATAAAATTTTAGACACGCCCAACAAAGAAGCGGTATGCACATCATGTCCGCAAGCGTGCATTACACCTTGATTCAATGACTTATAAGGAACATCATTTGCTTCAACAATCGGCAAAGCATCCATATCAGCACGCAAAGCCACGATTTTTGAAGAAGGATTATTGCCTTCAATTGTTGCTACTAAACCAGTATTTGCAATTTCTGTTGGTGTAATACCAATTTCCTTTAAACGTGCGGCTACGTATTGCTGAGTTTTAAATTCTTCATAAGACAACTCAGGGTTTTGGTGCAAATGTCTGCGATTTGCAACGAATTCTCCAGCCAAATCATTGGCTAATTGTTTTATTTTATCTTTCATTTATTGGTTAAATAACTCCTTCAGTATTTAACATGAATGAGTGTTTTATTGCAAAGTATCAAATGAGTCTTAAAAAATAAAAGCGTTAATCTCTCTTGTCTTACGCCATCATAGCCACTAAAATGCTTTCTCTTTTCTGAGATGAAATATTTAAGTTTTGAAGGCTTTGCTCTGTTTTATTTCTTGTTTCTATTTTATCAAAAAGTCTTTGGAGTTTCACCCATTGCTCGGCTTCAATACCTAATACTTCCTCTAATTTGATGGCTAATTCAATACTTACTTTTTTCTTTTCTTTTAATAAACCATTCAAAAAAGGCTGACTAATACCTAATTTCTCTGCTAATTCGGTTTGTTTTAGCCCTCTTTCTTTGATTTCATTACGTAACAATTCGCCCGGGTGCATTGCCACAGGAGGAAGGTAGTTTATGTCTAATCTTCTTTTCATTTTGTTAATGATAATCTGTTAAATCTTCAATAATGATGATTTCTAATACTTCTTCTCCATTTTCCTCGAATTTTAACTCAAAAATCAAGCGATATTGGTCATTAATTCTTGCAGAATAATAACCCATTAAATCTCGCTTCAATGGATGTATTCTTAGAGAATTAATTTTCTTAACTTCTGAAAATGAAGATGCAGTTTGAAATAATGAAACTACCTTGCGGAATTGATTTTGTACAGCCATTGGAAATTTAGGTTTTCCTTTAAAACTTCCTACATAATAATCGTATAAATCATCGTTATCAAATTCAATTACCATAACAAAAATATAACCTTTTAAGTTATAAAAAACAGGTGATTTAAAATTAGTTTACAAATTTAACCACAACTTTAGGTTTTCATTCTCTGAATCTAATAATTCCAAATGTATTTTGCCGTTTTCGTTCCATTCTATCCTGATTCCAAAAGCTTGGAGTAATTCATTTACTAAACTTTCCAAAGGCATGTTGCCGTAAATGCAGTCTTTAAAATACGTTTTCAATGAACCTGCATATACTTCTTCGCATATCTTTTGGTAATCTTCTATCGAATAACCTTCGCCTGTTTTTCCAAATCGTTCCCACATCAACTGCATCACATTACCCAATGAACGACGATGACCAAATTTCAAACGAATCATTAAATCTAAAATCAAAGCAACCACTGCTCCTTTTTGGTAAATAGATACTCTGCGGTTGGGAATTGGTTGTGAGTAACCATCCAACCACAAATCAAATGAAGATTCTGTTAATGATTGAAAAGCTTTTCCATCTTGTTCAAAATGGCGTTTGATGACTGTTTCTAATTCCTTTAAATAGGCTTCTAAAGTAAATACTCCTGATTGTACCAAGAATAAATCGCCGAAATAGGTAGTTACTCCTTCGGCTACAAAACCTGTTGGGAAGTAATTTTCTTTGGTAAAATCGTAAGGAGACATTTCTATCGGACGAATTTTACAAATATTCCAAGCATGATATAATTCATGCGAACTGATGCCCAATAAATCTGTATAAAGTCCGTCGCCTTCGGAAGCTGGTCCTAAAACTATCATGGTAGAATTGCGATGTTCTACGCCATGATAAAAAGAAGTAGGCAACATCCAATTGATGAAATGATAATCCTTTTCAGGAAAATCGCCCATTACTTCAATCTGTTTTTCGGTGAATTGTTGGAAGTCAGCCAAAGTTTTTTCCCAGTTTGGAATATAATTTCCCAAAAACCAGATAAAAAATTCAGTATCGGCTACACGATATTTTTGATGTTGCAAGTACGGACTTGCCAACATCGGCGAGTCCACCAAATGATAATAATCTGTTGCCAATAAAGTATGTGCTTCATTTGCTTTATTGGGTAAACCGCATACAATTTTGTAATCATCTGGCAAAGAAATACTTACTTCACAAGCTTCATCCATTCTACCTTCTAAGTATGGCAAACAATTCACAAAATTGATATACATCACGGTATCATCCACAAAGGAACTTCCTGCATTTTGTACATTTGCAAAATAATTCAAAACCACCTTAACTGATTGAATATCAGTAGCATTAATCTTCCATCTATCTTTGGTTATTTTGCTAAAATCAAGAAGATTTCCTGCTAAATCAAATACTTCAAAACTTTGAATATTTTTAGCAAAGTTTTGTAATTCATAACGTCCCGGTCGCCATGCAGGCAACTGAATTTCAATCGTTTCCGACTGAATATTCTCGATAAGCATTTCTATATTTAAGAGATGGCTTTGCGGTTCTTTAACATCAATTTTATAATTCATATTCTTATTATGCTTTTTCGGACTAACAAAAAACTAACCTATTGAATAGGCATTTAGGGCTAATTTTCTAATAATTTTCATCAAAGATACTCATTATCATTGCCTTAGTATCAGAAAGTTTTCAGAAAGAATTTGCAACTTCAAAAAAGTTCTGTACCTTTGCAGTCCTGTTTTAGAAATATAAGAATTATAAAGATATAATGCCATGAAAAGAACATTTCAACCTTCTGTAAGAAAAAGAAAGAACAAACACGGATTCCGTGAAAGAATGTCAACTCCAAACGGTCGCCGTACTTTGGCTGCTCGTCGTGCAAGAGGAAGACACAAATTGACAGTTTCAGACGAGAAAAGAGGTAAATAGTCTAAGAATGTGAACAATTTGAAAATTTGAAAATGAGTAGCGTTTGAACTTTGTTTTAATGACATTTTCAAGCGAACAAATCTTCAAATTAACAAATTAAAGCATGAAGTTTACTTTCAAAAAGTCAGAACGTCTCAGTTCTAAGAAAGTTATAGATAGGCTCTTCGATAGAAAGGGTAGTGAAAAAATCAACTCGGTTTTTCTCTACCCTTTTCGTGTTTCTTATATTCTCGATGATGCAAGTTTAACATCTGTAATAAAGAGTACAGATGTAGATGTTGACATTATAACTGAATCTTCTACAGAAAATACGCCTACAATTAATACTGCTATTTTAATTTCTGTTTCAAAACGTTACTTCAAACATGCTGTTGACAGAAACCTCATCAAGCGACGTACTCGTGAAGCTTATCGTTTGAACAAACATCTTTTGATGGAAAAACCTTCTTCACAGATTCCAGCTTATATTGCTTTTGTGTATATTGCAAAGACGATAGAAGATTATGCCAAAATTGAAAAATCGATGAAAGCGATTTTCAAGAAAATGGTGTAGCCCATTGGTATTTCAATCAGCTAAGAAATTACACAAAGCCATGAAATACTTCTACAAACTTCTTCGTTTGGTTCTTTGTACAATCAAGTAAAGCATTCATACTTTACGAATTTTCTTTTTAACATTTTCTGACAAATGAATATAAAAATGTCTGCTAAGTCATTAATAATCACAGCCGTTACTGTGGTGGGCTTTTCGTTGGCTTCATTTACTGACCCAGGCGAACGTTTCTTCGAAATCGCCAAAAATTTAGACATTTATGCAACGCTCTTCAAGGAATTGAACCGTTATTATGTAGATGAAATCAATCCCAATAGAACCATCAAAACGTCTATTGATGCCATGTTGAAATCATTCGACCCATATACTGTATATTATGCAGAAGATGAAATCGAAGATTATATGACCATGACAACGGGCAAGTACAATGGTATTGGCATTGTTACCAGTAATAGAAATGGCAAAATTGTAGTCATGCTTATTGATGAAGGAACACCTGCAGAAAAATCAGGATTACGCATTGGTGATGAAATTGTAAAAGTCGATGGCATTGATTTAGCCGCAAGAAAAATCAATGATGCAGGAAAACTCATCAAAGGGCAAACAGGTACAGCCGTAAAACTCACCGTAAAACGTTATGGAACGGATAAATTAGAAGAATTTTCGATTACTCGTGATGTCGTAAAAATGAAAAACGTCCCATATTACGGCATGATTAATAACGAAGTTGGTTATATCGATTTAAAAGATTTTACAAGTACTGCTTCCAAAGAAGTTCGTACTGCATTTACCGAATTGAAAGGTAAAGGCATGAAAAAATTAGTATTGGATTTACGTGAAAATCCGGGAGGATTATTGAACATGGCGGTTGATATTTGTAACATTTTTCTTCCAAAAGAATCCGAAATTGTTTCAACAAAAGGTAAAGTACAAGACTGGAACAAAACTTATGTTGGCTTAAATGCAGCGATGGATACAGAAATTCCAGTAACGGTTTTAACTAATTCAAGAAGTGCTTCGGCTGCTGAAATTGTTGCAGGAGTAATTCAAGATTATGACCGTGGCGTGTTAATCGGACAACGTAGTTATGGAAAAGGCTTGGTACAAATTACTCGTGATTTAACTTATAATACGAAACTAAAAGTAACAACTGCAAAGTATTATATTCCAAGTGGACGTTGTATTCAGGCAATTGATTATAGTCACCGTAATCCAGATGGAAGTGTTGGTAAATTGCCAGATTCGTTGCGCAGACCATTTAAAACCATAAAAAGTGGAAGAGTCGTGTATGATGGCGGTGGCGTTTTACCAGATATTGAAGTTGACAAACCATATCCAGCAGCGGTTACTTTGGCATTGTCTAACAAGTTTATTTTGTTTGATTATGCTATCAAATATCATTTTGAACATCCTACCATCAAACCTGCAAAAGATTTTGAATTGACGAATGCTGAATACAATGATTTTGTAAAATGGGCAGTTACGCAAGATTTTGATTATACCACGCAAGCTGAAAAAGACCTTAATCTATTGGAAGCCTCAGCGAAAAGAGAACGTTATTTTGAAAATATTTCTGAACAATTGAAAGCTTTAAGAAATAAACTTTCACACAGTAAAGAAGCTGATATTATGAAGTTTAAGGATGAAATCAAAACAGCTTTGGAGCAAGAAATTGTAGTTCATTATTACTTACAAAAAGGTACTCGTGAACAATCGTTTGCTAAAGACCCAGAAATTCAGGAAGCCTTGAAATTGTTTACTGATATGCCTCGCTATCAATCAATTTTGAAAGGTAACTAGCAAATTATACAAGTATAAAAACAAGATGGCGTTAGAGAAATCTATCGCCATTTTTATTTGCCATAGCTTGGATGTAATTTTGCATAAAATAAATTATCAATATCCCAATGGCATTAATCCTTAGCATAGATACTTCCACCAAAGTATGTTCGGTTGCTCTTCATCAAGATGGCAAAATTTTGGCTTGTAGTGAGCTTTATACAGAAAAGTCTCATTCAGGAATGCTTACCACACTTTGCGAAAATATTGTTAATCATTCTGGTTTTAGCTTGAATCAGTTAGATGCCATTGCCGTAGCCAAAGGTCCAGGCTCATATACGGGTTTACGGATTGGTGTTTCTACAGCAAAAGGCTTTTGTTTTGCGTTGGATAAACCATTGATTTCGGTTAATACTTTAGAAGCGATGATAATGCAAATAAGTGATTTCTTTCCTGAGAATTACTTGTTTTGTCCGATGATTGATGCTCGAAGAATGGAGGTATATTGTAGTATTTGGGATAAAAAGCATCACAATATTTTAGAAACAGAAGCTAAAATTATTGACGAATATTCTTTTCTTGATTTGCTAAATACACAGCCCATTGTTTTCTTCGGCGACGGAGCAGAAAAATGTCGTGAAGCCATTTCACATAAAAATGCCATTTTTTTAGACAATACTGTTCATCCTTCTGCCAAAACCATTGGTATTTTGGCAACTAAATCTTTTGAAGAATCGTTGTTTGAGAACGTAGTGAGCTTCGAACCTTTCTATTTAAAGGATTTTGTAGGAACACAGCCAAAGAAAATTTAATCAAAATGGAAGAAGATATTATCATCAATAAAGTAGCCAGCAGTGGATTAATCTCATTCGACCTTGAAGAACTTTATCATCAAGGCGAAAGAGTTATATATGATTTGAAAGACAATCTTTTTATGGGCATGATTTTAAAGGAAAAAGACTTTAGAGAATTTCTTAAAAATCATGATTGGTCGCAGTATGAAGGCAAAAATGTCGCTGTGATTTGCTCGGAAGATGCCGTAATCCCTACTTGGGCATACATGTTATTGACGTTGAAACTTCAGGATTTTGCCAACTGTATCGTTTTCGGAGATTTAAAAGCATTGGAAAATAAACTGTTTTACGAAGCCCTCGCTAAAATTAATCCAGAAGAATACCGTGGAGCGAAAGTCGTGATAAAAGGCTGTTCAAAAGTGCCTGTACCGACTAGTGCTTATATAGAAATCACGAGATTGTTTAAACCTTATGTACAATCATTGATGTTTGGGGAACCTTGTAGTACTGTGCCACTTTATAAAAAGGCAATGGTTAGATAGAGTCTTTCTTCGAATCAAGAATAAATTAAAAGGAGGTCGCTCAATTTTTGAGCGACCTCCTTTTAATTTATTATACCATTACTTTATCTTTTCTTTTTCCCAAAAAAGGCAACCAGCTATCTTCTATACTTCCTCCGAAATCTCTTAAAAACATCACAAACGAAGGCTTATAAGGTTTGGTTTTTAAAGGCATTCCTGCTTCTTCTGGAGTAAGGTCTCCTTTTCGTGAATTACATCTTTTACAAGCCGTAGTGAGATTGTCCCACGAAGTTCTTCCACCTCTTGACTTTGGCAAAACATGGTCTAAGGTTAAATCTTCTGGTGTTCCACAATACTGGCATTGCCCGCCATCACGTCTAAAGATATTTTGTCTTGATAACATCACACCTTTATAAGGTAAATACACATAACGATGTAAGCGAATCACCGAAGGCATTGGAAAAGATTGCGAGACACTTCTTAGTTGCTCAGTAGCAGACTCAGATATTAAATCAGCTTTTTTTAGAAACACTAGCAAAAAAGCCTTAGGAATCGAACAAACGGTTAAAGCACTATAATCTTGATTTAAAACTAAAACTTTCCGACCCATAATCCTTAAATTTTAATGTTGAAAGAATATACTTGAACTCGTGATTGCTTTTGTAAATTTTACTGATTTATGTATTTTTAACAGATGTATTTAATGATTTGGTAAATTACTGATAAATCTTGAAAAAATAACGTCTTACTATGCTTTTTTGTTGCACTTAATCTTTTGTTAATCAGAAGTTTATAGAAACATTAAAAACAGCCCTAAATTCAGATGGTTTTATCTCTTTTTAAGAAATTTATAGAGAAGCATTCTTTAGTAAAGCTATAAATGAAGTTTTTTGTTTAGATAAGCGTAACTTTGTATCATTGATTAACCAAACGAAAACAGTAAACCGCATAATGACCGATCGTTACATGCAAAGAGGTGTTTCTGCCTCTAAAGAAGACGTACATAAAGCCATCGAAAAACTTGATAAAGGGCTTTTTCCACAAGCATTTTGTAAAATTTCTCCAGATATGTTGGGTGGCGACGACACCTATTGCAATATTATGCACGCCGATGGTGCGGGTACTAAATCATCATTAGCTTATCTTTATTGGAAAGAAACAGGCGATGTTTCTGTTTGGCGTGGTATTGCTCAAGATGCCGTTGTAATGAATACTGATGATTTAATCTGCGTAGGTGCAACAGATAATATGTTGTTATCAAGTACGATTGGTCGTAATAAAAACCTTATTCCAGGTGAAGTAATTGCTGAAATCATCAATGGTACTGAAGAAGTATTAGAAATGCTTAGAGATAATGGCATTGGTATTTGGAGTACTGGTGGCGAAACAGCAGACGTTGGAGATTTAGTAAGAACAATCATTGTAGATTCTACGGTAATTGCTAGGATGAAACGCTCAGACGTAATTTCTAACCATACTATTCAAGCGGGAGATGTAATTGTTGGTTTGGCTTCAGACGGACAATCGAATTACGAAAAAACATATAATGGTGGAATGGGTTCTAATGGCTTAACTTCTGCTCGTCATGATGTACTTGGTCATTATTTAGCAGATTTATATGCTGAAAGCTTTGACCCTGCTGTACCAAAAGATTTAGTATATAGTGGTTCAAAACGTTTGACAGATGAAGTTGCAGGAGCACCATTAAATGTAGGTAAATTAATCCTTTCGCCAACTCGTACTTATGCACCCGTTGTAAAGGCGATATTAAACGAATTAAGACCTGTAATTCATGGAATGGTACATTGTTCTGGTGGCGCACAAACGAAGGTCTTACACTTTGTAAATAATGTACATATTATCAAAGATAATCTTTTTGCTTTGCCTCCATTATTTAAAATGATTCAGGAAGAAAGCAATACTGATTTCAAAGAAATGTACAAAGTATTTAATATGGGACATCGTTTAGAAGTTTATATTAATCCACAATACGCTCAAACTTTGATTGATATTTCAAAATCATTTGGTATTGATGCTCAGATTATTGGTAGAGTAGAAGGTTTTGAAGGTAAACAAGTAACGATTCAATCTGAATTTGGAGAGTTTGTTTATTAATTAAAATCAAACCAATTATTTCTTTTAAAACGTATCGGTAACCCTTGCGGCTACCGTTTGGAGTATATAAAAAGACAGCAATGTTTATTATTTGTTTCCCCTTTTAAGGAAACATTATGTAAAAAAGAACTCTTCCTATTAGAGGGCGACTTAAGTCACCCTCTAATAGGAAGAGTTCTTTTTTCTAGTGACAAGGGTTTGACAACCATCCTAAATCCTTTAAAATCAGTCGATTAGTCTTTAAAACAAAAAAAAGGGTTACAACTAAGTTGCAACCCTTTTTCTATTCTAAAATATCAGCTAATTACTTAACTTCAACTTCAGCACCAGCTTCTTCTAAAGATTTTTTCAAACCTTCAGCTTCGTCTTTAGATACACCTTCTTTAACAGCTTTTGGAGCTCCGTCAACTAAATCTTTAGCTTCTTTCAAGCCAAGACCTGTTAAGTCTTTCACCAATTTAACTACTGCTAATTTGCTAGCACCAGCAGATTTCAAGATAACATCAAATGATGTTTGTTCAGCAGGAGCTTCAGCAGCGTCACCACCACCAGCGTTACCAGCTACAACTACTGCAGCAGCAGCAGCAGGCTCGATACCATACTCATCTTTCAAAATTGCTGCTAATTCATTAACTTCTTTTACAGTTAAGTTCACTAATTGCTCAGCGAATGCTTTTAAATCTGCCATTGTATTAAGATTTTTTATTGTTTACGATTTTATTAATTTACTATATGTTTTTGTACTTGGAAGCCTATTTCAATTTGAAAATAAGCTAATTTAGAAATTTGAAAATGATTATTGCAATCAGAATCAAGTTTGAAAATTAACCTTCTCTCTCTGAAAGAGTTTTGATGATACCAGCTAATTTGCCACCGCTGCTTTGAAGAGCAGAAACAACATTTTTCGCAGGAGATTGTAACAATCCAACGATTTCGCCAATCATCTCTTGTTTAGACTTAACATTTTCAAGAGCAGCTAATTGATCTTCTCCGATGTATAAACCTCCTTCAATAGAAGCACCTTTGAATTTAATTTTATCTTTACCTGCTTCTTTTTTGAAGTCTTTGATCAATTTCGCAGGTGTTTTAGGATTTTCTGGAGAGAAAATGATTCCTGATAAACCTTTGAAAACTGTATCGTTAAATGAAGTATAGTCTACTCCAGTTGTTTCCAATGCTTTTGCGATAAGCGTGTTTTTAACGACACGGTACTCAAAACCACGTTGGAAACACATTCTTCTAAATGCGTTTACTTCTGCAACAGTTAAACCACCGGTATCTGTAATATAGAAGTAAGGAGTAGCAGCGAACTTTTCGCTCAACTCTTGGATAATTATACCTTTTTCTTCCTTTGTCATGATTACAAACCTTTAACTGTTCCTTGGTCAATTTTAACACCCGGAGACATTGTAGAAGACAAATTAACTGACTTCACATAAGTTCCTTTGGCTGAAGATGGTTTCAATTTCAACAAAGTGTTGATAAGTTCCTGAGCATTTTCAGCTAATTTCTCAGGAGTGAATGAAACCTTACCGATAGAAGTGTGGATGATACCAGTTTTGTCAACTTTGAAGTCAATTTTACCAGCTTTCACTTCTGTAACAGCTTGTCCAACGTTCAAGGTAACAGTACCTGATTTTGGATTTGGCATTAAGCCACGAGGTCCTAAAACACGACCTAAACGACCTAACTTAGCCATTACGGTTGGCATTGTGATGATTACATCAATGTCAGTCCAACCTTTTTCAATTTTTTGGATATATTCATCCAAACCAACAAAATCAGCACCTGCCGCTTTTGCTTCTTCCTCTTTATCAGGTGTGCAAAGTACAAGAACTCGTACTTCTTTTCCTGTTCCATGAGGCAAAGCAACTACGCCACGAACCATTTGGTCAGCTTTACGAGGGTCAACCCCCAAACGAACGTCGATATCTACTGAAGAGTCGAACTTCGTATATGAAATCTCTTTCAAAATTTCAGCAGCTTTCGTAAGTGAATACGATTGCGTTGCATCAAATTTTGATTGAGCTTCTTTTTGCTTTTTTGTTAACTTAGCCATTATTCTTTTCAATTTGAAAATTTGAAAATGAGCTAATTCGAAAATGACATTGAAATTAAAGTTGATTAAAATCAATCTTCAAATTTTCAAATTATCTAATCTTCAAATTAGAAAGGTTTTTCTCCTGTTACGTTCAAGCCCATTGAGCGAGCTGTACCTGCTACCATGCTCATTGCTGATTCGATGGTGAAACAGTTTAAATCAGGCATTTTTGTTTCTGCGATAGTACGAACTTGATCCCAAGATACTGAACCAACTTTTTTCAAGTTTGGCTGAGCAGAACCCAATTTTACTTTCGCTGCTTCCAACAACAAAATTGGTGCAGGAGGAGTCTTAACTACGAAATCAAAAGATTTGTCTTTGTAGTAAGTAATCAAAACAGGAAGAATAACACCTGGTTTATCTTGTGTTCTAGCATTGAACTGCTTACAGAACTCCATGATATTCAAACCCTTAGAACCCAAGGCTGGACCAATTGGGGGTGATGGGTTAGCGGCACCACCTTTGCATTGCAACTTTACGTAGCCTGCTATTTCTTTTGCCATTATGGTAAAAATTTAAAATCGTTTGAGTTATTGAAAATTTTCTGCCAATAAGGGTGGAAGCTTCCTTACCTGAAAATCCTCGGTCTATTTCATGTAGATTATTTTGTAACTAAACAATCTGATTCACAGTCATTTGAAAGTACTTATTCATACTTTTTACCTAACTGGTCTATGAAACGGACTGCAAAATTACGGCTTTCTTCTTAATATACAAATAGTTATGAAAGATTTTGATGAGTTTTTTTCAATGAAGTGCTTTAAAAGACAATATCTGTCGGAATAATTTGATAAAAGACGGAGTAAAATTAATTTAAAGAAGATAATTCAGCGAAATTCAATAAATTATGTTGAAATTATTGAGCGAACAATATTTCTATTTAATGTCAAAATAATGCTATACGATATAACCATGTGCAAAGGAGAGGCTTGCCCTAAAAAACACCTTTGCTATCGACATACAGCAGACATTGAAGGGAGACAGGATTTTTTTCCTAATCCCCCTTTTGATGTTGAACAAAATACTTGTGAGTTTTTCTGGCAAGATGTTCAGCGTTTTGAACAAATAAAATTGCGTGCTTACGAAATTTATCTTGAAGAACGTCGCCCACGTGGCAGAGCGCTCGACCATTGGCTAAAAGCCGAACAAGAATGTATTGAAAAATGGAACAAGTAAAACGTCATTATTTTTTGCGATAAGTACAGCTTTTATTGTCAGATTCTTTATAATAAGATTTGTAATTGCTTGCTTTTGGGTCGGTACATCCTTTTAAATTCAGCAATTCTATATTACGGAAATCAATGGCATGGCTTTCTGCTTGCATTGCGATATAACCACCTTTCAATGGTTGTCCATCTTTTTTAATCCATTCTGCTCCATTATCAATCTTAGCTTGTTTCCAATCATAATCAGGACTAACAAAACCTCCGCCGATGTGTAATTTTTCGAAAGTCAATACTGTGTCGCCTTCAATGATATGATGAATCAACGAATCGCCATATACAATTGCCTCAGCTTTCACCCATTGGTCGCCGTGATATGTTTTTGAATGTGAATCTGTACAATGGTCAGTTACTATTTTTCCATTCATATATACTTCTGTACCCGGCGTACATAAATTTCCAGTATGACGCTCACCTTTTCCTAAACCACCTAATAATTGTAATTCCAAAGAAACTGGGAAAGATTGTCCTTTTGATAAACTTTTAGCTGATTGAGAGTGCAACATTACACCGCTATTTCTTACATTCCATGATGCACCACCAGCCAGTTGTTCTCCTTGAAAACGATATTCAAAGCGAATGATATAATAAGAATATGGCGTTTTGTAATAAATATGCCCAAACTTATCATCAAAAGTTTTGTATTGGTCATAAGCAATACGCATCATGCCGTTCTCTACACGAAAAGTATTTTTATAATTTACATTGAGGTTTTCACCAGCAATTTTGATGTCCCAGCCATCCAAGTTTTTACCGTTAAATAGTTTTATCCATTCTTGCTTATCAGCTTTTTTTTGAGCGAAGATTGAAAAAAAACAACCGTTTAATAAATAGATTAAAATAAGGTACTTTCTCATCTGTTATTTTTTTAGAAGGGTTTAAATGATTTTGTTTAAGCCAATAAATGCTCAATTTACTCAAATGTTAATGATTGTTAATGAAATGATATAGACTAAACTATTAAAATCATACCCAATCTAAACGACATAAAATTAAAAAAACACGATTATGAAAGCAATGCACATTCAACCTAACACTTCAGTAGAAGTTGGTTCTAAAAGTAAAATCACATTAGCCACGCTTATTTTGATGGCAAGTATAGGGCTTGGTAGTTCTTTTGCTGGTAACGCTCAAAATCCACATGGTGATAGAGGAAGAGACGACAAAGGCAAAAAAGAAAAACACGACAATGGAAATCATGGACGAGGCAGAGACGATAACCGTGGTAATGACAGATACGACAATAACCGTGGTGGCGACAGATACGATAACCGTAAAGTAGTTGTTAACAGAAGACCACAAACAACTGTAATTTATAGAAACAGTACTCCAAACTGGCGTTATGCTTCTTTACCAAGACGTAACACGGTAGTAAATGTTGCCCCGAGTACTTCTATTTCTGTTTCGTTCGGAGGAATAAATTTCCGTTATAACAATGGTGTTTATTACAGACCGTACCAAAACACATACATGGTTACGCCAGCACCGATAGGTATTAGAGTACAATATTTACCACGTGAACACAGAGTTTTTAATCTTTATAATCGTCCTTATCATTATTATAATGGAGCGTATTATGAATATCAAAACAACGATTACGTAGTGGTTCCTCCTCCAATCGGTGCTTTGGTTGAAAGTATTCCTGATGGTTATGAGAAATTACAAATCAATGGTGATACGTATTATATCGTTGATGGGGTTCAATATAGAGCAGTTTTACAAAACGGAGAAATCTGGTACGAAGTAATAAAAATCATTAGTTAGGTGTTTAGGTTTTCAGAAAGGTATCGGCATTTGTCGATACCTTTTTTGATTTAAACAATGTAGGGAATGAATAATCTAAACTCACAACCTTCCCCAATTTTACTTTTCAATTCTATTCTTCCTTTATGACCTTCCACCATTTCTTTCACATAATAAAGCCCAAGTCCAAAACCTTTTACATTGTGAACATCACCAGTATGTACTCTAAAGAATTTGTTAAACACTTGTTTTTGGTCTCTATCCGAAATCCCAATACCATTGTCTTTAATAGAAATCACCAAGTTGTTACCAATATTTTCTGAAGAAATCTTAATAAGAGGTTTTCGTTCGCAATATTTAACACCGTTGTCAATTAAATTGTGAATAATATTAGTAAAATGTAACCTGTCGGCTTTGATTAAGGCATTTTGGGCTTTCAATTCAACAATTAATTCTCCGTTTTTCTCCTTAAATAATGGCTCACAATTGATAGACAAATCTTCAATTAATTCATTAATATCTACTTCTTCAAAATTAAGTTTATCAATTTTCTGGGCAATGTTGGCAGTTTGCAAAACGGTATCTACATTTTTTTTCAGACGAGCCGCTTCTTTCCTGATAATGGCTGCATAGCTTAATAATCGTTCAGGAGTATTCACAATTTCTGGTTTCATCAGTACTTCACTGGAAATAGAAATGGTTGAAATAGGCGTTTTGAATTCATGCGTCATATTATTGATAAAGTCGTTCTGAATTTCAGAAAGCCTTTTTTGCTTGAAAATCAACATCAAAGCATACACGAAAAAAGCCATCACAACCAACAAAATTGCCGAAGAAACAAACCAATTGTCGAGATCGCTTAAAAGGAATAATTTTTTATCAGGAAAATGAACACCAAAGTAATAATTATGAATTTTCAAATCGGGAAAATGATAATTACTGGTAGAATCTGAACGGTCGCAATTTTCAGAATGACAAACAAAAGAAGTATAATTGATGTCATCTTTCAAGCAGTCATAAACACCAAATTCAAAATTGAGGCGAATATCATTATGAGCAAATTCCTGTTTTAGAAACTCCTCCAAAATCATGTGATTAATTGTATCATTTACCTGAACGGTATAATAATTTGAAGTAATTCGCTCGACAGGGTCAATCAATTTATTATTGGGATTTTTATTAAAATCCAACAGTCGTTTACTCACTACTCGCAAAGCGGAAGTTGCTCGCTGGTCAAAATCACGGTCTTGTATATCATAAGCCTGACGAAACCAATAATACTGTACAATAATTACTCCTCCCAAAAGAAGTACAGAAAGTGCAACGAATATTCTGAGTGTTTTTGAATTCATATTATTAGCCTTGAGCTATGAGTAATGAGCTTTTAGCTTTTTTGTTTCTTATATTTATAATTTAAGTCCAAAATCCTAAAGTCTTGAAGCTTGTTTTTAAAATTCCAAATTCCTCCAGTCCTAAATCTTCAAGTCCACAGTCTTGCTTCTTGTCTCTTGCTTCTAACATCTAAAAAGAAAGAACGCTTTTCTCAACAAAAATAGTTTTTCTATTAACAATCATTAACTTTTACAAACTTCCTAAAATCCCCAAAACCAAACTAGCTGAATTGTATGCTGCCACAAATTCAAAGGTTTTCATATCTAAATGTGCTTTTGAATTGGCATTATCGCTAATACTTCTGATGACCAAACAAGGAATTTTTTGTTGATAACATACTTGTGCCACGGCAGCACCTTCCATTTCGGTAGCATCTGCACCGTATTTTAGTCTTAATTCTTCTACTTTCTGATTTGAATTCACAAAAACATCGCCTGTGGCAATTGTTCCAGTCATTACTTTTAAGTTTCTGTTTCCGACAGATTTATAAGGTGTTTTATTGGAAATACTTTGTGCTTTTTTCAGTAAGATTTCATCCGCAGGAAAGTAAATCGGATTTAATTCAATATATGCAGGATTTCGAGTAGCACGCAAGGTAAAACCTGTAGAATCTATTTTGCCAAAATCGTGTTCAAAAGTAGCTTTTGCAATTACAATATCGCCCGGTTGTAAATCTGGATGAATCCCACCTGCAATTCCTGTAAAAATCAATTGTTCAGGATTCCATTTCATCAATAAAATACTTGTCGTCATAGCGGCATTTACTTTACCAACGCCCGTTAAAGCTACCACAACTGAACGTCCACGTAATTCGCCCGTCAAGAAACGAATGCCTTTTAGATTTACTTCTTTTTTATTGCTCAGTGAATCTTCCAATAATTTTACTTCCTGACTAAAAGCCCCCAAAATAGCCGTTAAAGGCTTTTGAGCTTGAATTTGTAAACTGATGAAGAGAAGGAAAAGTAATTTTTTCATGGGAAGTAATTTGAAAGTATGTTGATTTGAAAATGTATGCTTAAAATGAATACTCATGGCATGACTCTAAGTCATGCCATGAGTGAAATTAAATCAATATGAATTTGGAATAAAAGTTTACTCCTTCTTCTCAAAGCTTATAGCTCACCGCTAACTTATCCCTAAAGACAAGATTGCAAAGGCATCAATCACCCAAAGTGCGGTTGAGACTTCTTTGTGTTTTCCAGTGAATACTTTTATGATTGTCCAAGAAAGAAAACCCCAAATAATTCCTTGTGTGATGGAATAAGAAAAAGGAATCAGTACCAAAGCTAGAAAAGCAGGAATGGCATCATCCATTTTCGACCAACTGATTTTGGTAATGGGTTTCATCATAAATACTCCAACAAGTATCAAAGCTGGAGCCGTAGCAATGGAAGGAATCACCGACAATAAAGGCGATAAAAACATAAAAGGCAAAAACAAAATCCCAGCAGTAATGGCGGTTAAACCTCTTCTTCCGCCTTGTTCAATGCCTACTGCTGATTCTATGTAAGCAGTTCCGGGACTTGTTCCTAAAATGCCACCCAGCAAAGTAGCGACAGCGTCTGTCAATAAAGACTGTTTAATATTTCGTGGTTCGCCATTTTCATCATACAAGTACGCAGCTTCTGCCAAACCCACAAAAGTAGAAAGGCTATCAAACATATCAGTAAACACAAAAGCAAAAATGATAGGAAACAAAGCAAATTTGAAAGAGCCAATGATGTCTAATTGAAAAAGTAAACTAAAATCTGGAGAAGCGACAAGTCCATTCCAATTGACTAAAGTTTTTTGTCCGTAATTAATGGCTGAAGCATCTCCCCAAATTCTTCCGATAGGAATTGCCAACAAAGTAGTAATAATGATACCGATAATGATTGCACCTTTTACTTCACGAACAATCAAAATCGCAGTTAGTAATAACCCAATTAAAAAAGTAATGATAATCGGATTATGAAAACTGGCAATGCTCACCAAAGTAGCAGGATTTGAAACGATAAAATGTGCATTTTCGAAACCAATCAAACTAATAAACAAACCAATTCCAGCAGAAATAGCAAAACGAAGTGGTTTGGGAATCGCCTTTACGATATAAGTACGCAAATTAAAAATCGATAAAAGCAAGAAAAAAACACCCGCCCAAAACACTGCTCCCAAAGCTACTTGGTAAGAAATCCCCATGCCTTTTACGGCTGTGAATGTAAAAAACGCATTCATTCCCATACCCGGAGCAACTACAATTGGGTTTTTCGCATACAAGCCCATCATCAAACTACAAAAGAATGAAAGTAAAACGGTGGCTGTCAGCACGGCATCAAAAGGCATTCCAGCTTGAGAAAGTATAGAGGGATTGACGATGATAATGTACATCGTGGCTAAAAATGAACTTATGCCTGCAAGTATTTCAGTTTTTTTAGTTGTTGGTGACATATAAATGGTTTTTGTCTAAAAATAGGGATTGTTCATCAGAAAGACAATAAGAATGAACTATCAAACTTTAAATATGATTTTGCGAAAAACGTACTCAATGAATTATTTTTATTAAATTTCACGATGCAATACTTCTTTATGTTTTTGGCTTTTCTTTGCGGAGTGGTTTTTCCGATACAAGCTGGTTTGAATGGAAAAATGACTAAAATTGTTGAAAACCCAATTTTAGCGGCGTTTTTATCATTCTTGACGGGTTTAATTACTTTGGGCATTTATGCGATCATTACTAAAGTGCCTCTCAAACAAATTACTCATGCACAAAATGCACCTTGGTATGTTTGGTTTGCAGGAATTCTGGGTGCTTTTTATGTGAGTACAGTCGTAATTTTGATTCCAAGATTGGGCGTAGCATTTACTTTCGGCTTAATTGTAGCGGGACAAATGGCAATTTCTATGGCTTTAGACCATTTCGGATTATTTGATTTACCAGTAAAGCATATTTCGATTGGAAAAATTATTGGAGCTATTTTATTAATCATCGCTGTTGTGTTAATTCGCAAGTTTTAAACTGTTGTGATACCAATTTTGCTGTTTTTTTCGTTGAAATAGCATTGTGTTTAAAATCATTAAAGCATTGTCACTGATGAAAAAATTAATTCTTCTTACCGTTCTTTTCTCTTGTGTACAAGTTGAAAGTGAAGCATTTACTACAAGTGCTACAAAAACTACTATTGCTGAAAGCCAGTCACATTCGAGCTTAAAAACGAAGCGTCGTCGCAAAAAAGGCTTTCTTTGGGGAATCTTCAAGAAAAAAGATTGTGGCTGTCCGAAGCATTAATCATTTTTCAATTTGATTGATTTTTTATGGTTTTTTAGTAAAATATGTGCATTTTTACCTTAAAACTTTGGTTTTCAATCAATTCGATAAATTTACAATAAATGAAAGCTTCTTTTGAACAATTGAGTGATTCATCGAATAGCTCGATTTTCTTCAAACAATTAAGTTATTCTTATTTCGATGCTCCTTTTCATTTTCATCCAGAATTTGAACTTACTTTGATTGTAAAAAGTGAGGGAAAACGTTTTGTAGGAACGAACGTGGCTGATTTTCAGGCAGGTGATTTGGTTTTGTTAGGACCAAACATTCCGCATTGTTGGAAAAACGATGGAATTGGCCCTGAAGATTCATCACAGGCTATCGTTGTACAATTTAAAGAAGAAGTTTGGGGTGAAATGTTTTTTAAAAATCAAGAAATAGAACCCATCAGAATACTCCTTGAAAAAGCGAAACAAGGACTACAAATCACTGGAAAAACGAGAGACAGAATTGCCAAGGAAATGGTTTTTCTTTTGAATGTTCCTCCTTTTCAACGAATGCTTGGTTTGCTAGATTTATTGAATACAATTGCTATTTCTAATGATTTAAAATTGATTGAAAGTGAACCAAAGCAATTTGAAATGTCGGCTGTAGATTTAGATAGAATCAATAAAATTTACGCTTATGTCATCGAAAATTACACGCAAGAACTCCATTTAGAAACCGCCGCTCATTTAGCGAGTATGACAGAAACGGCTTTTTGTAGATACTTCAAGAAAATCACCAAGAAAACCTTCCTAGATTTAGTAACCGAATATCGCATCAAACACGCTTGTAATTTATTGGCAAATTCTGAAAAACAAGTAGCCGAAGTTTGCTTTGAAAGTGGTTTTGGAAATATTTCACATTTCAACAAGCAGTTCAAACAAGTAACTGGACAAAGTCCACTTGGTTACAGAAAAGTATTTTTAGCAAAAGCCGCTTTTATCAGAAGTGAAAGATGGGTGAAAGCTAGCCCTCAATAGTGGTTAAATAAGTGTGGTCTTTTAGTACTTGTTTCAAAAAATCAGCATCATCCAAATCAGTAATAACGCCCATTACTTCTTTTACTTTTTCAGTCGCTTCTTCAATCAATTGATGATTGTGTTCTCCTTTTTTCAACACAGCTCGAAGTGTTGAAATATCTTGATCAGATAAAATACTTACTTCTGGAAACATTACTTGATAATTTTCAGCAATACTTTCCTGACGAAGTTGTTCTAAACTTACTAATGGCTTGATTTTCACAACGGCTGTTCCTGCGGCAATATCCCCAATTCTTTGTCCTTTTCCATTAGCAGAAGCTACAACCAATGCCACAACTGAGCCAAAAATCATAGTATCGGCTAGTCTAAAAAGCCAACGCATCAAATATGCACCAAGAGTAGGTTGTGTTCCATCAAGATTAATTACCCTGATTTTCATGGCTCTTTTACCAATACTTTGTCCATTCATGAATACTTCAAAAAGTAAATCATAGCACATGATGGGTAAAATAAGAAAGACAAATAAAATGACAATGCCTAAAATATTATCATCAAAAGAAGCATCCAAGCCAGAAAAGACGAGTAAGTACAATGTTCCCCAAGCAAAAAAAATAATCCAGTCGATAATATGAGCTAAGATACGATCGCCAACACTTGCAGGTGTAAAGTCTAAAGCAACATTTTGTGTGGTTTGAATGCGTATTTTACTCATTGTTAATTTTTTAAGGCTGAGAATGTGTATTAATTTACCTAAAACTAAGAAAAGTTTTCGATGCAAAAAAGCTAGTAGTGTGGCAACTTTCAGAAAGTTTTGTAACTTTCCGAAAGTTAGCAGAGAGAAGCATTTCAAACAAATTTTATTTATAAGCCCTAATTTACTTTCATGCGGGAAGCCCTATTTAAAAAGCATAACCTCGACAAATGGCAGGAATTTGAGGAAGACGCTCTCAATGTCAATCCTGATATACTTTCTGAAAGATTTATAGCATTGACAGACGACCTTTCGTATGCTCGTACTTTCTACCCAGATTCTCCTACTACAAAATATTTGAATGGTTTAACATCAAGTCTTTTTAGTAAAATCTATGCGAATAAACGTGAAAAGGCTAATCGCTTTATTACTTTCTGGAAAGTAGAACTGCCTTTTTTGTTTTATCAATCTCAGAAACAACTACTTTTCTCATTTATTATTTTCACGATTTCAGCTTTGATTGGTGCTGTTTCAGTGGCTTATGATGATTCCTTTGCTCGTTTAATTTTAGGAAATGAATATGTAGAAATGACTTTAGAAAATGTAGAAAAAGGCGATCCATTGGCTGTTTATGGAAATCAGGATGAAATCTCAATGTTTTTTCTCATTACCATCAATAATATCAGGGTTTCGTTTATCACTTTTGTCATGGGAATTTTCTTCTCTGTTGGTACAGGATATTTCTTGATTTTTAATGGAATTATGGTGGGCGTTTTTCAATACTTCTGTTATCAACACGGTTTTTTAGAAACCTCTTTGTTGACAATTTGGCTTCATGGTACACTTGAAATTTCATCCATCGTAATTGCAGGTTGCGCAGGTTTGGTAATGGGCAATAGCTTATTGTTTCCTAAAACTTTTACCCGACTTGAGTCTTTTAAAAAAGGAGCCAAACAAGGCTTAAAAATTATCATTGGCTTAGTTCCTTTGTTTATTACTGCTGGTTTTATCGAAAGTTTTCTTACTCGTAAACATCTTTCTCTGATACCAAGTATGATGATTATTCTGCCATCGGCACTGTTTATCATCTGGTATTTTGTAGTTTATCCTATACAATTAAACCGTTTTTCTAATGAAAAATTCATCAAAAATAGTCTTTGAACAAGAGCGTGATTTCAGTGACAAAATCAATATCACTTTCAATTTTGTGACTGCCAATTTTAAACCTTTATGTTTGTCTTTATTGTATTTAACGGGTCCATTGGTACTGATTGGTGGTATTTTTAGTGGTTTGGTGCAAATTGCAGCTTTAGAAGTAGGCGGACTTGCGCAAGGACAAAGTCCAGAAGGTACAAATCCAGCAGAGATTTTCGGAGAAATCATTGGTAAAAATACAGCTTACTTATTGTCAGCGAATTACTTTTTTGCCTTGTTGTTTATTTTTTTAGCAACGATAATGGTTGCAGCTACGGTTTATGCTTTTTTCATCGAATATCAAGAATCGGAAGACCCAACAAACATTACTGTTCCAATGGTTTGGGAGCGAGTAAAAGGTTTATTTCTGCCAATTCTTGCCAGTATCTTGAGTGTTACAATCGCATTATTGGTTATTGTATTAGCTTTTGTTCTTTTTATAAGTATCATCAGTTCAGGTGCGGGTTCTGGTGTTGGAGCGAATTTGTCTATTTTCTTAACAGGAATGCTCTGTTTTATCACGATTTTGTATTTAGGAATAATCTTTATTTTAAATACACCAATTATAGCTTTTGAAAGAATTGGCACTTGGGAAGCTTTCAGCAGAGCCAATTATTTGATTCAACAAAAGTGGTGGTCAACTTTTGGTTTGATGATAATTTTTGCCATCATCAATTACTTTCTTTCTTTAGTTTTCTCAGCACCATCTATCATTATTACTTTTCTGAAAATATTTAAAGTAGGTGCTGGCGGTACAGGAAACATTCCAATTATTATTTCAACAATTTTTGCTACCATTGGGCGTGTATTAATTTCCTCATTAACTTATGTGGCACTAAGTTTTCAATACTTTAATTTGGTGGAAAGAAGAGATGGAAACTCTTTAAAATCTCAGATTTCAGACATTGGTCAGAAGAAAACATTTGAAAATGAAGATGAAGAATATTAGATTGTATTATCACATTTTTATAAATTTAATATTCCTTTCGGCTTTCTTTGGCTTCAATACTTTTGCAGACTCTACAAAAGTAATTGTGAGAAAACCAAGCGAAAGCCAGCTGAGTGCTTTCAAAAAACTGAAAGATTATCAATACGGAACAGAACAAGTAAATTATGTAGATACTTGGTGGAGGCGTTTTCTGCGTGAGCTTTTTGAGTGGTTTTCAGAAAGGTTTTCAGCTGTTGGAAATCCCGATATGTGGAAAGCTGTTGCTTACTTTTTTGTAGCTGTAGTCATTGTTTTTATTATTTTGAAATTGATTGGTGTTGATTTCGACGGACTTTTCAAGAAGAAATCTAAGTACAATATTCCTTATCAAACTGTTCAAGAAGATATTCATCAAATAGATTTTAATGAAGCCATTGCTGAGGCAGCCCTTCAAAAAAACTATCGTCTAGCGGTAAGGTTATATTATTTAAAAGCGTTAAAAGAATTGAGTGATGCAGGTTTGATTCATTGGCAAATCAATAAAACCAATCAATCTTACGTTTATGAATTACAATCATCTCAACTTAATGCTAGTTTTAATCAGGTAACACGCCAATTTGAATATACTTGGTACGGTGATTTCCCGATTGATGAAGCGCATTTCTTAGAGATTCGTGATTCCTTTTTAACATTCAGTAATCAAATTAACTAATACGATTCACAATCTAAATCGTACATAAAAATATGAAATATCTAGGTTCAGTTACTTTCTTTTCAATTTTGGTATTTATTGCATTTTCATCTTTCAAACCTTCTTCTCAAACTAATAAAGCTCAAGATGAAGGCGATGATTATGATACACTCGATTATTATACAATGAGTGTATCAGGCATTAAATTAGCGAGTAATTATGGTGCAATTTTAGACAAATTAGGTTCGCCAGATTCAGTAACAAAAGAGGAAACCCAAGATGCGCAACTATCAAATCATTTTGAAATGTATTTCTATGGAAAAGATACTTTCTTTGTGATGGACGAAACCGTTAGTGGTTTTGATTTAAAAACGCCAAAGTTCAAAATCGACAATTTAGATTTAAAAGTTGGCGATGCGATGGCGAAAGTAAAAAAACGTTTTCCAAAATCATATAAACTTCGTGACGTTGATAATTCTGTTGAAGATTGGATTACAACAGTAAGCATAAGATTCGGAACAAGTGATTCTTTTCTGGAAATTACCGTTCAAAACGATAAAATTATTAGCCTAACAACCATCACCGACGATGGTAGCGATTCAGAAGAGTAAGCATGAAAAAACACCGTTTGTATCTTCTAATCCTTTTTTCAACCGTTCTTGGCTTCGTTTTGGTAGAAATCTACAAACCAAAACCCATCGATTGGACACAGACTTATTCAAGTAAGGACAAAATTCCTTATGGTTGCGAACTATTGTATAAACTGCTCCCACAAGTATTCAGAAATCAGCAAATATCCGATAGCAAAGTGCCGATTTATCATAAAAGTGATGAATGGAAAAATAGAAAAAGCAATTATATCTACGTTTATCAGTATTTCAGAGCAGATTTAGCCAACTTGTCTAAATTGTTAAAATATGTTCAAGAAGGCAATCATGCTTTTATTGCTGCTGAAGATTTCTATGGACTAAACGATACGCTACATTTTGAAACAGCTTACCTTCAGAAATTCACAAAAGATTCTGTCAATATCAATTTCGAAAACCCAGCTCTCAAGCCCAATAAGCCTTATCTTTATCATCATCAATCAATAGGTAGCTACTTTTTACTTGATTTACCAAAAGATAGTTTGAAGAAAGTAATCATAAAAACTAATGCTAAAATCTTGGGTAAAAACTACGATGGCAAACCCAATTTTATCAAAATAGATTTTGGTAAAGGAGCTTTTTACTTAAGCACAGTTCCTAAAGTTTTTTCAAATTTTTATTTAGTGAAAGATAATAATGCAGATTATGCTTTCAAGGCACTTTCGTACTTGCCCGAAAACCAAGTTTTTTGGGATGAATACGTAAGCATCGTTGGCTTTGGGAAAAAGGACAGAAGTATTTTGAAAGCTAAAAATGCAAAAGGCGAAGACGACGGTATTGATACTTCTCCCTTCAAGTTTATTGTAAGTCAGCCAGCCTTGAAATGGGCTTATTTTATTACTTTAGCATCCTTGTGTATTTACTTGATTTTTGAAGGAAAACGGAAACAAAGAATTATTCCAATCATCGGAACGCCACAAAATACTTCATTGGCTTTCGTAGAAACAATTGGCGCTTTGTATTATAATCAGAAAGACCATCAAGCTATTTCAGAAAAGAAAATTGCTTACTTATTGGCATATATCAGGAATAAATTTCACCTGAAAACAACAGTAATTGACCAAGAATTCAGAGAAGATTTAAGTAGAAAAAGTAATCTAACAATTTCAGAAATCAACAAACTTTTTGACTACGTTGAAAATATCCAAATCAGTGAAAAAGTAACAGAAAAAGACTTAATCAAACTGAATAAATACATTGAAGATTTTTATCAAAAGACCTGATTAAGAGTTGTGAATTATGAGCAGTCTAGCACTGATATATCATACATGCTTTAAATCACGCAATAACATCGACACTTTACAGATTCTACTTAACTCACTGTATTTGAACACTTTAAAATGAATTACAAATATCACTAACAATTCACAATTAAGAAACAATGGAATTTGAATCAAGAATAGACCTAAGCGATTTACAAGAAGCAGTAGCGAATATCCGTGCAGAAATTGGGAAAATCATCATAGGTCAGCAAAATACAATTGATTTATTACTTACTGCCATTTTTGCAGATGGTCATGTTTTGTTAGAAGGTGTACCAGGTGTTGCCAAAACACTTACGGCAAAATTGTTGGCAAAAACCATTTCCACGGATTTTAGTCGTATTCAATTTACGCCAGATATGATGCCTTCGGATGTGTTGGGAACAGCCATTTTCAATCCTAAAACAGCTGAATTTGACTTTAAGAAAGGTCCAATTTTTTCAAATATTGTCTTGATTGATGAAATAAATCGCTCTCCCGCCAAAACACAAGCTGCTTTGTTTGAAGTAATGGAAGAACGACAAATTACCAATTCGGGAACTACTTATCCGATGGCATTCCCATTTTTGGTGATGGCAACCCAAAACCCAATCGAACAAGAAGGAACGTATCGTTTACCAGAAGCCCAGCTTGACAGGTTTCTTTTTAAAATTATCATCAAGTATCCATCTTATCAGGAAGAAGTACAAATTCTTCAAGGAAATCATGGGCGTTCTAGTGCAGAATCTAACAATCCTGTTGATTTAGTTAATAGCATTTTAACGCCTTTACAGCTCAGTACTTTAAGAGAAAAGGTACGTAAATCTATTGTTGATATTAAGGTTTTGGAATACATCGCCAAGATTATTCATGAAACTCGTAATTCAAAATTCATTTATTTAGGTGCTTCACCAAGGGCATCTGTGGCATTGTTGAATGCTTCAAAAGCTTTAGCCGCCATTCGTGGGAGAGATTTTGTAACGCCCGAAGATGTACAAGAACTTACGCCATCAGTACTTCGCCACAGGATAATTCTGACACCAGAAAAAGAGATGGAAGGCTCAACGCCAGAAGACGTAATTGCACAGATTTTACAAAAAATAGAAGTACCGAGATAGTTGTGAATTGTCATTGATTTTCTACTCATTGAACAAATCATTAAAGTCTGATTCTTCTAAATTTGACTTTGCTATAAATTGCTACCATTTGAGGCAAAGAATATAGACTACGACAAAATATACTCCACATTTTCAACACCAAACTCATGCCTAAAAATGATTTACGTTTATCCAAAATTTCGTTCCAGAATAGACATTGGCATCAGAATCGGAGGGATGGGTTTGGCAAATTGTCTGCTGGTTTACGCCAGAGCTTTGTGTTTGGCAAAAAAGCTAAATGCCCAAATGATTACTCCCACTTGGGAACAATTCAATTTTGGGCCGTACTTACGACAAGAATCTGATAAAAGACATTACTTCAACATTTTCAAAAAAGCAGGAATTTCTGGCTGGAAAAAGTACTTTTTGTTGCATTGTTTAAAAAGAATTTCTGAAAATGAGTTATCAGAAATTGAATATTCCAGGCACGAAAATCTCATTGTTGAAGTAAAAGGCGTTCAGCCATATTTCAAAGACTTGATTACTGAACGGGACTTTATTGTAGAAAATGTGCTAAAACTCATTCATCCTTTTCAGTTGAATGAAGTGCATAATTTATCTTTTTCAAGAAAAATTGGAATTCATATTCGTTTGGGAGATTATCATCCTTCGGCACAAAAAAGTTTGGATTGGTATCTGGAAATTATCCGACAAATTGATTTACATACGAATTACAGTTTTGAATTTTTACTGTTTTCAGATGGAAAACCCGAAGAACTGACACAACTTTTAAATTACTCTTCAAGAATACAAAATACACATTTTGGTTCTTCAATTGCCGACCTCGTGGCTTTATCCAAATGTGAATTTATTATTGGTTCAAATTCTACTTTTTCAGCTTGGGCAAGTTTTATGGGAAATAAAATATTGCTGATTCCAGAACCAAAAGGCTATCTGAATGATTTTTCTGGTTTGGATTATTATGTTTTGGATGAAGTACCGATTCTGTCGAAAGAGATTTTAGAAAGAATTATTTAAAGTCATGCAAAAAACACTACACATATTCACAAAAAAAATAAATGCTGACTCAGCTTGGCTTTTGTTTTACACTTTTACACAGGTTTGCCTGAATGCGAGTATTATCAAGTATTTAACCAGTACTTTTTCTACCGAAGAATACGGTATCATCAGCCTTTTTAATGCTTCGCTACAATTTTTTTCAATGATATTTTTTGCTTCCTTTACACAAACTGCCAGTACTTTCGCTTTTCGTTTTCAAAGTTTCAATCGTATTTTTTTATACTTACAACCTTATTTTCATAGAATTTATGGCTTGGTCATCGGTACTGTTTTTGCCTTTATTTTTGGGTCAATTTATCTTCAACAATTTCAATACTTATTCCTAAGCCTTTGGCTAATTCCAATTGTCATTCTTGAATCGCAGCATGAATTTTATAAAACTCGCTTGCATTTACTCCAACAACGCAAACAAATCGCTATTGCCGTTACACTTTACTTTGGTATTCGCCTCGCCTTGTTGATTTTCTTTGTGCATTTTTCAAAAAGCCTGCACGCTGTTTGGGGAGCTTGGGCGATAAGTACATTGTTGAGTCTTTTTTATCTAAAATACAATTTCAAGCAAGCAATCCTTCCCGAAAATAATTTTCAAGAAAACCCTTCTTGGACGGAAATTAATAGTTTTTCACGTTGGCTGATGCTCGTAAATACTTTTGCTTGGGTGCAAGTTTGGCTCGACCGCTGGTTACTGAATGGCTTTCTGAGTACTTCCGAAACGGGTTTGTACAGTTCTTATTCTCAGCTTGCAATTCATCCTTTTAGTATTGTTTCGGGCTTATTGATGGCGAAATTTAGTCCGTTTTTATACAAAAATGTTGCAGACAAATCTCAAAGACCTGAATTCACAAAAAATGTAAAATCCTTATTTTCAATCTATTTACTAATCTGTTCAGTTGAAATTTTATTTATTTTTTTACTCCAAGATTTTCTACTGGAATTACTCTTGGGCAAAGCTTTTTTGGAACAAAAAGAGCTTTTTGTCTGGCTTTGTTTTGCTTGGATGATTTTTCAATTGGGACATTTACTCAGTTTTTTATTGAATGTTTTAGGACAAGCCAAAGCTTTATTCATTCCAAATCTTATTACGGCTTTGGTTCCTGTTGTTGCGAATGTTTTACTGATTCCCAAATTCGGCATTTCTGGAATCGTCATTGCTTTTATTTTGACTGGTTTTTCGAAAAACTTAAGCCTTTTAATTTCGCTGTACTTTCTTAGAAAAAATACTTATGTGGGATAATTTGCTGATTTCTTTGCTCATAGACCTATCGGTTTTCTTGCTATGTATTTCGCTTTTGTGGCGTTATGGCAAGTTGTCGGCTTATCATCCTGCTACGATTTATTTGGTTTTTCATTTTCTGATTTTTACTGTTCGATTGTTTGCGATTAATAGCGGAGCGGCACTTTTCTTGAGCAATAGCTCTTATTTTCTGGGTACAGAAAACCATGAAATTAGTCGTGCTGCTTTCTGGGCAGATATGGGTTTTCTGGCTATGACGCTTGCTTGGCTTGTGGAAGCTCAGAAAAATAAAGACGATTTTATCCAGACCGAACAAAGTATTTTAATTGATGAACAAGTACTGAACATTATCCTTTTCGTTACGATTCCTTTGGGTATTTGGGGGATTTTTTCTCAGCAATATATTCCGATGCTTGGTAAATCTGAACACGATTTTGGGGATTGGGAACGCTCTTCTTATTTGTCGAATACCCAAAATTTTGTGGTGCTGAGTATGATGGCTTTGATTTTTAAAAATGGTTTCAAGAAAACCTACTTGGCTATTGTCTTGATTTTTCTCCTGATTTTGGCTTTGCAAGGCTATCATCGTTACAGAGTAATTGTGCCACTGATTTTTTTAGGTTCGTTGTATTTGTATCGCAATCAACAAAAGTGGATGCCCAAACGCTATTGGCTTATCGGGATTTTTTGTTTTTTACTTTTTTTACCTTTGAAGTACATCGGGAAATTGGTGCAAGAGGGAGCGACGATGGAAGATTTTTCAGATTTTTTTACGGAATATCAAGAAGTAAGTGGCGATGGAAGCAATGCAGATTTGGCTTTTTTGGATATGTATGCGGTGTCGATGACGCTTGTGGATGAAGCGGGTTCGTATTATTATGGCAAAACATTTTTTCCAATTTTAGTTTCGCCGATTCCACGAAATTTCTGGACTGAAAAACCTTCTTTGATGCAGTGGACGCTGGATATTTCTGTACCAGAGCGTGACATTAGTAAACTGGGTGCGGTTTGTTCAATTTATGGCGAAGCTTATGCCAATTTTGGTTACTTCGGAATTGTGCTGATTCCTTTTCTTTTTGCTCGGTTTACGGCTCGTTGTTATTTCAAAGTACTTCGAAGTCCGCCCGATTCGGCTTTTGTTTTTTTGTATTTTTTATTGATTTCAGTTTTGGTACAGGTTTATCGAGATGGTTTGGTTTCAGTCTTTACTTTTATCGTGATTTATAATATTCCTTGTTTTTTGATTTGGATTTTTAGTGTTTTGAAAGGTAAAGTATTTCAATCTATTTGAAAATTCATAGTTTGACTAATCATAAATTTAGGCTCACAATTTAAATTTTCTCTATGGTTAGTTCTTACTTTTCTTGTCTTGATACAAGAAAAGTAACAAAAGAAAATCAAGAAATTCCGAAACTCGCTTCGCTCAAACAGCGGAATTTCAAAAATGCTATCGCACACTTTTAAAATTCTTATTACACCCAAATAAATATAAAAAATGAAAATTATCTTTTGGATGAACATTCCGAGTTTTCATCAAAATGATTTTTTGAATGAAATATCCTCTAATTTTGAATTATTCGTAGTTTTTGCTCATAAATTAAATACTGAACGAGTACAGCAAGGTTGGGATTTTAGTGAAAATTCGATGAATTTTTCTTACTGTTATCTTTCGGAAAAAAGTATTTTCCAAATCTTTCAATTCATTTATCAACATAAAAATGCTTTGCATATTTTCGGTGGAATTTGGGCTGAAAAATACTTTTTTATGGCTTTGATTTTGTTAAAATTGCTTAAAGAAAAGTACTTGATTTACTCCGAAGCTCAGATTCCGAATAAAAAGCGAAGTATTTTAAAACGATTTTTTCTACAAAATGGCTTCAACTTTATCGCTCGCAAACTCCTTCAAGATGCCAAAGGCTGTTTAGCTGTTGGAAAAAGTGGTGAAGATTTCTTTAAAAATTTGGGCGTTGATGAAAATCGGATTTTGCCTTTTGGTTATTTTAGAAATTTAAGTCTTGGCAAAAAGCAAAAAATCCACAAGAATACAATTGAATTTATTTTCGTCGGGCAACTGATTGAACGCAAAGGAATCGCTTTGCTGATTGATGCAATTTTTGCTTTGAAACAACATTTTAATAATTTTTCTTTAACCATTATTGGTTCTGGGAAACTTGAAACCACAATTCTTGAAAAAATAGCACATTATCAACTTGAAAATTATGTAAAATTACTCGGAACAATTCCAGCCAATGAAGTACCAAAATTTATTCAACAAGCAGATTTATTAATTCTTCCTTCTGATTTCGATGGTTGGGGAATGGTTGTTAATGAAGCTATTTTATGCCAAACGCCTGTTTTGGTTTCGGATGCTTGTGGTGCTACTTCCTTGATAAAAAACAATCAAAATGGCTTTACTTTTCAAGCTGGAAATCTTCATTCTTTGCTTAGTCAATTGCAGCATTTTATGAATTTATCTGAAAATTCAAGAACTGAAATAGTTGAAAAACTAAGCGAAACAGCCGAAAAAATTAACTCAAAATCAATTTCAAGCTATTTTGGTCAATGTATTGACTTTTGTTTAAATCCTCAGCTACAAAAACCTAAACCTACTTGGCTATGATTTTAGGCATAGACTTAACGAATATCAAAAAAGGCGGTGGACTTACGCACATTTGCGAATTACTCAAAGTTGCCCAACCTCAGCGTTATGGTTTCGAGCAAGTAATTGTTTGGGGAAATGCCGAAACCTTAGCTTTACTTCCTAATTCTGACTGGTTGAAAACGGCTATTTTTCCACAAACACAACAGCCATTTGAAGCTTTTTTTCAAAGAATGTTCTTTTTCTCGAATATCGCTCGAAAGCATTGTGATTTACTTTTTTCACCTGGCGGAAGTTTTTTTAGTACAAAAATGGCTTACGTTTCGATGTCACAAAATATGTTGGTTTTCGAGAAAAAAGAACGTAACCGCTTTCGTTTTCGCTTCAATTGGTTTCGTTACTTGTTTTTATCAGCTTTACAAAATTGGTCATTTCAGCAGGCGAAGGGAATTATTTTTATTTCGGAGTATGCAAAACATTATATTGGTCAACGTTTAATAAAAGACTTTTCAGATTTTCCAGTCATTTATCATGGCGTTGCGGATAGATTTTCGCAAAAACCAAAAATGTTCAACCCAAAAGCTACTATTCGACTTTTGTACATTTCTACGATTTCACTTTACAAACATCAATGGAATGTGGTGGAAGCTGTGGCAAAACTTAGAGAAGATGGTTTTTTAGTGAATCTTGACTTGATTGGTGATTTTTATCGGCCTGCTTGGCAAAAATTGCAACATTCTTTAGCAAAATTTCCAGCATCAAAAGATTTTGTCAAGGTTCATGGAGCAGTCAATTTTGAAGCAATAGCCACTTATTACCAACAAGCAGACATTTTCGTATTTGCTTCTACTTGTGAAAATATGCCGAATATTCTTGTTGAAGCTATGCGAGCAGGTTTGCCGATTGCTTCTTCTGATTATGGGCCAATGCCCGAAATTTTGGGCGATGCTGCTTTTTACTTTGAGCCTTTAGATGTTAATTCTATTTATGAAAGCTTGAAAATGATGCTTACTTCTCCCGAAAAATGTTTTGAAAAAGCAGAAAAAGCCTTTGCCAATGCTCAGCAATATTCTTGGCAACGCTGTGCGGATGAAACTTTTACTTTTCTTCAAAAAATGGCAAAAGTATAGAAAATTGAAATTTGCCTTGCCTGTTCTGAAAAATGATTGAACTTTGTATTGGATTTGAAAATTTGGAAATTTGATGATTTGATGATTTGATGATTTGAAAATTTCTACTATTAAAATTGGCTATCTTTTTTAAGATAATTTCAATTTTTCCCTTTAAATTTTTGACATTTAAACAAAAACAAAGCTCAACGCTTCCACAAATATCATTATGATAAAAATCTTGAACATCGTCGGGGCAAGACCGAATTTTATGAAAGTAGCACCTTTGCACCGTGCTTTTGAACAACGTCCAGAAATTGAATCAAAAATTGTACATACTGGTCAGCATTTTGATGCAAAAATGAGCGATGTCTTTTTTGAGCAATTGCAAATGCCCAAACCACATTACTTTTTAGGGGTTGGCGGTGGTTCGCATACGGAAGTTACGGCGAAGACGATGATTGAATTTGAGAAAGTTTTGTTGGAAGAAAAACCTGATTTAGTATTGGTCGTTGGCGACGTAAACGCTACTTTGGCTTGTACTTTGGTGGCGATAAAATCGCATATTCCTGTGGCTCACGTAGAAGCAGGCTTACGAAGTGGCGACCGTGCTATGCCCGAAGAATTAAACAGAATTTTGACGGACAGCGTTGCGGAGTATTTATTTATTACCGAACAATCGGGCGTGGATAATCTGAAACATGAAGGAGTGCCAGACGAAAAAGTATTTTTTGTGGGCAATGTGATGATTGATTCTTTGGTGCATTATTTAGAAAAAGCTCGTGAAACCAGCGTTTTAGAAGATTTAAACTTGCAAAAAGATGAGTACGCCGTCGTGACGATGCACCGACCTGCCAATGTGGATACGCCAGAGGGTTTGGAAGCGATTTTGAACATCATTGCCGACACTACTCGCTATAAAAAAGTGGTGTTGCCTATTCACCCACGCACTGCGAATAATTTTAAGAAGTTTGGTTTATCTGAAAAATTAGAAGCGATTGAAGGTTTGATTTTGACTGAACCACAAGGCTATTTAGAATTTTTGCAATTGATGCAAAATGCGTCGATTATCATCACTGATTCGGGAGGAATTCAAGAAGAAACTACTTTCTTGCAAATTCCTTGCTTGACTTTCAGAGATTCTACGGAAAGACCAATTACGGTTGAAATTGGAACAAATCAGTTATTGGCTGACTTAAATCCTGTGACAGTTCATGAAAAATTATTAGAAATTTTAGCAGGAAAAACAAAAAAAGGGCTAATTCCACCACTTTGGGACGGACATACTTCTGAACGAATTGCGGATATTTTGATTGAAAAATTGAATAAATAGGAGTGGGATGTTGGATTTCGGCTATTAAAAGTTAATAAAAAGAGTAAATGATGATTTTTAAATCTCGTTTACTCTTTTTTATTATATTTATCTCAATGATTATCAAGCTAATAGTTCAAATTTTATTCAAAATCCTTTTACATGAAACAAATCATCCAGCATCTACAAACTGGTGAAACTACTTTGGTTGAAACTCCAGTTCCGCAAGTCCGCAAAGGTTGTGTACTCATCAAAACTCATCGTTCTTTAGTCTCGCTGGGAACAGAGAAAATGTTAGTTCAATTCGGGAAATCAAATCTTCTTTCAAAAGCCCAACAACAACCCGAAAAAGTAAAACAGGTTTTAGCAAAAATTAAAACGGATGGTTTTAGACCCACTTTTGATGCTGTCAGACGAAAATTGAATGAACCTATTCCTTTGGGCTATTGCAATGTGGGCGAGGTAATTGCCATTGGAGCTGAAGTAAGCGAATTTAAAATTGGCGATAGAGTAGTTTCTAATGGAAATCATGCAGAAGTAGTTTGTGTACCTAAAAATTTGGTCGCTTTAATTCCTGACGAAGTTTCTGATGAAGAAGCTACTTTTACAGTCGTAGGAGCGATTGCTTTGCAAAGTATTCGTTTAGTCAACCCAACTTTTGGAGAAACCGTTGCAGTAATTGGCTTAGGTTTAATCGGGCAACTAACGGCGGAATTATTATTAGCCAATGGTTGCGAAGTAATTGCATTTGACTTTGAACAAAGTAAAGTCGATTTAGCCATTTCAAAAGGCATAAAAGCTTTTCAAGTAAGGGAAAAAGATGATAGTTTGCAGATTGCTAAAACCTTAACAAAACAAATTGGCGTAGATGCCGTAATCATTACAGCCTCTACAAAATCTAATGAAGTAATTGCCCAAGCTGCCCAAATGAGCCGAAAACGGGGAAGAATTGTATTGGTGGGTGTAATCGGTTTGGATATTCAGCGAGCGGATTTTTATGAAAAAGAATTGATTTTTCAAGTTTCTTGTTCGTATGGAGCTGGTCGCTATGTGACAAATTATGAGCAAAATGGACAAGATTATCCGATTGGCTTTGTGCGTTGGACGGCAAAACGCAATTTTGAAGCCGTTTTAAATGCCATTGCCAAGAAAAAACTACAAGTAAATTCCTTGATTACGCAAAAAGTAGCTTTTGAAAATTTTCAAGAAATTTACTCCAATATGGAGAAAAACAATGCAATTGCGTCAATTTTAGAGTATTCAGGAAAGAGTTTTTCACTTCAAGACACCGTTCAGTTTCATAATAATACTTTTGAAAAAAGTAATGATATTTTAGCCATTATTGGTGCTGGTAATTTTACGAAAAGTATTGTATTGCCAAATTTAAAAAAACTAAAGGCGAAAGTTAAGTACATTTCTTCATCCAATGGTTTATCAGCAAGTCTTGTTGCCCAACAATTTGGCATTACGAAAGCTACGAGTAATAATGAAATCATTTTTAATGACCCAGAAGTATCAGCCGTCATCATCACGACACAACACAATACTCATGCACGGCTCTGTATTGAGGCTTTGAAAGCAGGAAAACATGTTTTTGTAGAAAAACCTTTGGCACTGACTCAAGAAGAAATTGATGAAATTATCAAAGTCTATCAGCAATCTGGTAAAACATTGACTGTTGGTTTTAATCGAAGATTTTCACCTTTTATACAAGATGTAAAAAAACAATTAGGCAATAATCATTTACCGATGAATGTAATTGCTACGATGAACGCTGGTTTTATTCCCAGTACACATTGGACGCAAGATATGAGTATTGGCGGGGGAAGAATTATTGGAGAGGCTTGTCATTTAATTGATTTAATAACTTTTCTAACAGGTAGTTTCGTAGAAAGTGTAGTGATGAATGCCATGGAACAATCACCCAGTTTAAACACTGATAATGCTACGATTTTATTGAAATATCAAAATGGTTCTACAGGCGTAATCAACTATTTTTCAAATGGTCATAAAAATTATTCAAAAGAACGCATAGAAATTTACTCTCAAGGACGAACGATTGTTCTTGATAATTTCAGGAAAGTTGAATACTTCGGTTTAAGAAATTCTGGATTCTCGCAGACACAAGATAAGGGGCATTCTCAGCAGTTTAAATTATGGTTAGAAAGGTTAAAAAATGGGGGAGAGGCAATCATTTCATTTGATGAAATGATAAATACTTCTCAAGCAAGTATTTGCGCATTATCATCCTTACAGAAAAATACTTGGATGAACGTCTAATGATTATTTTTCAAGTTTGAATACAAAAATTTCAATGTTTTTTATAATAATTTCAATATTAAATGTAATATTATGCGCTAATCAATATTTTTGCCCCAGTAAAATATAACCGATTTAAATAAAACTCCAATGAAAACAAAAACTACCTCCAGTTTATTGCTTTTTTGTTTGTGTTTAATAAGTAGTATCTGCTTTGGTCAAGACACTACACTAGCTAAACCAACTAAAGTAAAAACAACACACAAATTAGGTTTCGCTTTGAATCTTGGCACAACGCCAGGGATTGACATTGCTTATAAATTGAGTCCAAAAGTTGCCGTTCGTCTTGGCTTTAGCTATTTCAAGTACAATGTAAATTCAAACACAAATACCTCTGATGAAGAAGTAAATTTGGCTGGCGATGTGGATATGGCGATGGCTGGTTTATCTTTTGAATATCACCCTTTCAAGAAAAGTAGCTTTAAATTATTTGGTGGTGCATCTTATATCGACAAAGGAAAAGTATCGGTGGTTGTAACTCCTACTGGAACTTACACTTTTGGAAGTACTACTTTTACTCCTGATGAAATTGGTAATGTCAAGTTTTCGGTTGATTATGGAAAGAAAATTGCACCATTCGCTGGAATTGGATTTGGACGAACTATTCCTAAAAGTAGAATTGGCTTTGGATTTGAAGTAGGCACTTATTATACACAATCGCCAGTAGTTACTTTAACGGGTGAAAAAAGATTGAGTAGCATGAGTGAACAACAAGCTAAAGTACAAGAAAATATGAAAGATTGGCAGTATTGGCCAATTGTTAATTTGAGATTAGCCGTAAGATTAGACTAAGGGATAATTGTGTATTTAACGATTTAACATAAGCAATTCTAAATCAATCATTTAAACTTAATTTAAAAAATGAAAGCAAATTTTACTTCTATATTTCGTCCAATAATATATATATTTCTTGGGCTTTCACTTGTATTTGCCTGCCAGAAGATAAATCCTTTTGAAGATGTAGAGCTGACGGTGAATACTGATATTTATCAAGCTCCAATTATAATTCATTTCCTTGATGCAAATGTCGATGCTACCAAATTGCCTGAAAATATCACTGTGTCTATTTCTGGGACTGGAAAAAATTTAATTTTTGATGATTTAGGAGGAAAAGATTACGCTGTCGCTGGTAACGTACTATCATTAGTATTAGATAAAGATGTAAAACCAACAGAAACTAATCCAGTTGAATTTACCGTTTCTGTAACTGCTCCTGGCTATGTTTCAACTAGCCAAACTATTTCTATCACAGATCCCACAAAATCTCTTGAATTCACCGTTCCGTTGACAAACGTAGCCGCAACGCCAGAAGGTACAGCAGCTAAAACAGAAACACTTTCATTAACAACTGGACAAACATTAACAGTACCTGCAACAGCTGATAAGCCCGAAGTTGCTACAATAACTATTGCACCGGGTACTCAAGTAAAAGATGAAACAGGAAATGTTATCTCTTCAAATACTGTTAATGCGCAAGTTGTTCAATATGGTACTGGTAATGAGGAGTCATTAAACAGCTTCCCTGGAAGTTTCACCCCAGAAAATGTTACTTTACAGACTGGTTCTTCCACTGCAGGAACATTTGTATCAGCAGGTTTTGTTGCTATAGACATGGAAGCTAGCGGAAAAAAAGTTAAAAGTTTCACAAAACCGATTGATGTAAATGTAGGTATCAATACAGAATTATTTAATCCTGAAACTGACCAAAAAGTAAAAGAAGGAGACCAAATTCCTACTTGGAGTTTTGAAAGTTCTACAGGTGAATGGAAAGAAGAAGGAGTGGCAACTGTTGTGAAAGGGAGTGACGGTAAATTATCAGCAACCTTCAAGGCATCACACTTATCTTACTGGAACATTGACTGGTTTTATTATCTTCCAAGATGCAGACCAAGCTTTGTCTTGAAAGTTACGTCAAACCTACTTACAAATGTTGTTTATAGTAATTATTATGCAAAAGTTTATTGGGCACCTGCCAATTCTAATAACTTCCAATACGTTTATCAAGCTTACGGTTTTAATGCTAAAAATGGGGAGTTAAATCAGTACGTGGGCTTATATACACCAAATGGCTCTCGTGTACGAATTGATGTTTATGCTTATAGCAACAATGCTAAAATTGGAACAACTGGCATATTTAATCCATGTGCAAATAATCAAATTCCAATTACGATTAATGCCCCAACACCACCAACTCCAATTATAGTTGATGTTGATTTTACAGCTAAATGTCAAAACAAGAGTGTTAATATTAAACCATCTGCTTGGGTAAGTTTATATGATCCTACTGGTCGAACTTATTATGAGCGCTATATAGATGGTTATATGAGAAGTGGAAAAGCAACAATTGTTGTTTACGAGGGTCGAGAATATACTTTTGGTGCATATTATGGTGGAAAATATTATTCAGGCAAAGTGACATTTAGTAAAACAAGTTCAAAAATTATTACTTCTACTGGAACTGGTATTACTGGAACTACCTCATATAACGCAGCTACTGGCAGAGTTCAAGTCGTGGCAAGTTATGTAACAAATGATTGTAAATAAACACAAGCAATTCAAAAATCAAAAATGGGTCAAAAAATTATTTTTTTGACCCATTTTTGATTGATAGCTACTAAGTTATCATTATTTTCTATTCAATTCTTCATTTTACACTTCCCTCTTTTTATTACTAGACTTTGAAAATGATAAGTTTATTAAAATGATAAAAATCTGTAAAATCAATTTTGTAATATATTTACTTTGTAATTTTATAGAAATAATTTCAATCAAAATCTTTGTGTGAAAGTTTTTTGAGAAATCTAAAACTTTCCTGACAAAATAGATTTAAGCGACTTTAGAATGCTATGGTCCAGAAAATTTAATATGAAACATTGCTTATCATTGATAATACCACTAAAAAAATCATCCTTGTTTCTCATTGTTGCTTTATTATTTGCATGCGGTTTCTCGAATACTTCTTTTTCACAGCCATCATTCAATGAAGGGAGTTTCAGAAACATGACGGCAAAGGAACGCTATCGCTTTGTACATGATTACCCATTTTGGAAAGTATATGATGTAAAGAAACTATCGACTATTCTTACGCAAATGGTTGGTATTGCTGTCGAAAAAAAAGATTACCATAGCGAACTTGCTCTAAAATATTACACCTCTTTGGTTTCGGGGAAAGTTGGATTTAAAATACCAAAAGGTAAAAATGCAAATGACGTTTTAATTGAAATGCAAAAAATTGCCACTCAACAAGGCTACGAAGTAGAGGACGTTGTGGCATTTTGTTATTTAACTAACAACTTATACTTAGGTCAGAAATTATCAAAAGAACAATATTATGTGGATGTTCAACATTGTTTTGAACAGCTTCAACGTGTTGGTTTTGAAAAATTCAAAGACTATAATGTAGCAGGATTACTTTTTAATTTCGGTAAATGTCTTTGGGATTTAGGAGATTTAGACAAAGCATACCAATACTTAAGTATAGCTGAACGCTTTATTGAACCAACTGTTGAAGGTGGATTTCATTACACACAAGTATTGAATTATCTACAAACCTATTGGCAAAAAAAGAAAGATTACAATAAGGCTATCTTCTATGCTAAAAAAATCTTGGTTTATCACCAAAATTTGCAAGTAGAAGAGCTTGAACAAAAATTTTGGAATCGCTTCTGGTTGAATTTTTCTGCTCTTGATATTGCTTCATTACTTATTGAACAAGGAAAAATTAAGGAAGGAGAATTCTATGCAAACAAAGGTTACCAACTTATTAAAACACAGTTTTCATTAGATTCTATTGTTTCTATGCAAGCAGAGTTTGATGTTTTGATGGTACTTATTCCAATTAAATTAAAATTGGGTAAGACCCACGAGGTTAATACGCTACTAGAACGTGCTACAACAATCAAAAACAATTTAAGTCCCAAAGGTTTATTAGATTATTTTAAGCCCCTCAAACTCTATAAATATTCTTCAGAATATCAGGAAGAACAAGGAAACTTTGCGACTGCATTACATTACACACATCTTGCTCAAAAGCTACAAGATAGCCTCAATCTACGTAACGATGCCCAAAAATTATCGCAAATGCAGCTTCGTTATGAAGTAGAAAAGTATGCTGGACATTTAAAAATGATAGAGAATGAGAAGCAATTACAGAAATACCTACGCAATGCCGTACTTGTCATCCTCTTGTTAGTTGTAGGATTTGCATACGTTAATCTCAGACGCTTACACCATAAACATCGCCAAAAGGAAAAAGAATTGGCAAATGCCCAGTACGACCTCAATTCATTGACACAACATTTCCGCAAAATGTCGGATTTAGCAGAAAACCTCCGCCATGAGAACGAAAAACTCATTACCAATGATAATCAGAACGAGTACTTAGAACAACTCATATCATCGACTATTTTGACTGATGAAGACTGGACAAACTTCAAAGTGATGTTTGAAAAAGTTCATCCCGGCTATATTCAAGTACAAAAAGAAAAATATCCCGACCTCACCAATGCCGAAACACGTTTATTGATGCTTGAAAAGCTAGATTTGAGTGCTCAAGAAATGGCCAATATGATTGGTGTAAACAAAAATACCATTCACCAAACAAGGCTACGCTTACGCCGAAAAACAAATGATAGAGTATAAATACTACTCACAAAGACCTATTTATTAATACTTTACAATTTTGTCATCTTTTTGTCATGCCTTTTTTTTGCTTTCCTCTTATTTCTCTCGCAACCTTTGTAGGGTCAAATGCAGATATTTCTATTTGTCTATTTTCTTTCTTTTTAAAGAATTGAATAGGCTGTTTTAAACTCCAACACGCTTAATATTTATCTATCTGATTATACTATTATTAATCCTGTGAACAATTCGCCTTTGTTATATTGAATCTCTAACACATCCAAATGCTTTACAATTACTTATCGCAATAATTATTTTGTATGGGTTCGAATCAAAGCATTTTTATTTAAAGGTTTGTCTTATCGTTAAACCTATGGATTTTTCTAAATAAGGTTTATGGTAGTTGTCAACAATTATCATAAACCTAAATCAATTGGCTAAAACCTAACATTGCTTTTTAATATATGTACAGCTAGTGTATGACTAAATTTTAAACTTAAACAAATACAAATTCATGAAACGAAGAACTACTCTTAGTTTATTTCTTCTCTGTACATTTTTCATTAATTGTGTCTATACAACTTTTGGGCAAGACTCAACTTTGGTTAATACGCCTCATAAATTAGGCTTTGCACTGAATCTTGGCACAACGCCAGGAATTGACATTGCTTATAAATTGAGTCCTAAAATTACTGCACGACTGGGCTTTAGCTATTTCAAGTACAACGTAAATTCTACCACAAATACCTCTGACGAAGAAGTAAAATTGGCTGGCGATGTGGATATGGCGATGGCTGGTTTATCTTTTGAATATCACCCTTTCAAGAAAAGTAGTTTTAAACTATTTGGTGGTACATCTTATATCGACAAAGGAAAAGTATCGGTGGTTGTAACTCCTACTGGAACTTACACTTTTGGAAGTACTACTTTTACTCCTGATGAAATTGGTAATGTCAAGTTTTCGGTTGACTATGGAAAGAAAATTGCACCATTCGCTGGAATTGGATTTGGAAGGACTATTCCTAAAAGTAGAATTGGCTTTGGATTTGAAGTCGGTACTTATTATACACAATCGCCAGTAGTTACTTTAACGGGTGAAAAAAGATTGAGTAGCATGAGTGAACAACAAGCTAAAGTACAAGAAAATATGAAAGATTGGCAGTACTGGCCAATTGTTAATTTGAGATTAGCCGTAAGACTCGACTAATTCAATAATGTCATTTAAACTTTATTCTAAAAGATGAAAAACTTTTTTACTTCCATATTACGTCCAGTAATACTTTTTTCTTTAGGGATTTCCCTTGTTTTTGCTTGTCAGAAAATCAACCCATTTGAAGGCGTAGATTTAACCGTCAACAGTAATATCTATAAAGCTCCAATCCTTATTGAGTTTGTTGATGCCAACAGCAACAGTACTACTCTCCCAAAGGATTTAACTGTGACTATTTCAGGTCCGAACAAAGACCTTGTTTTGAACGATCAAGGAGGAAAAGATTTCAAGGTTGCAGGAAATTTACTTTCTTTGGTTTTAGCCGAAAATGTAAACCCATCAGAAAGCGCTCCTGTTGAATTTACAGTGTCGGTAAAAGGTCCGAATTATGCCCCGACGAATTACACTATTACCATTGTAGATTTTTTAAGTTCTACTTATAGAGTAGCACTTACTAACCTCTCGGCTCTGCCTGATGGAGTAAAATCAGTTGCAAAAACAACATCATTGGCTACAGGAGAAACCATCGTGATTCCTGCAAGTACCGACAAACCTGAAGTTGCAAAAATTACTATTCCTGCTGGCACACAAGTAAAAGACGAAACTGGAGCCATAATCAATGCTACAAGTGTAAACAGTAATATCATTCAGTACGGAACTGGTACAGAAGATGCTTTCAATAGTTTCCCGAATGAAGGCGAAGCAAACACCGTTAAATTTAAAGATGGAACTACCGACGAAGCCTCATTTATCACAGCAGGTTTTGTAGATATCGAAATGACAGCGGGCGGGAAAAGTGTAAAAAGCTTTTCAAAGCCTTTAGATATGTCTCTTTCTTTACATCCTGATTTAGTTAATCCTGATACAGAAGAACCTGTACAAGTAGGTGACCAAATTCCAGTATTTAGCTATAATAGAGACAAAGACGAATGGACAGAAGAAGATGATGCAACCATTACTAAAGATGCGAACGGAAATTTAATTGCCAATTTTAAAGTACCTCATTTATCTACTTGGACGATTGCTTGGAAGTATAAAGGTAAAACTTGCGGAAGTAAAACTTATACTGTAAGCATTAAATCCAATATCAGAAATTCAACATCAAGGTATTATGCTACGGTATCGTATATAAAAAGTGGCAGAGCTAGATATACCAAAAGATACCCTTCATTTAAAATATCTAATAGTACAACAGTAAAGTTTAAAGCCAAAAAAGTACCAAAAGGATATTCAACAAGGATTGTTGTGTATCGTTCTAATGGTGTTGTTATTGGAAGTAGCACATTTAACGCTTGTATCAATAAAAAAATTGGTTTGACAGTTAACGTACCTGAAGTAGTAGTCCCTCCAAATACTCCTGACGACGCAGCTGAAACTGAATCTGACGCTGTTAAAGTTAATTTAGATTTTACAGCTGCATGTACTAACAAAAGCGTAAATATTAAACCAACAGTTTGGGTGAAGTTAGTCGATGCGTCAGGAGTAGAACAGTTAGTAAATGTAGTAGAAGGGAAGGCAACACTTGGTATGAAGAAAAATGTAAAATATACAATAACAACCACTTATGATGGAACTAACTATTCAGGAGAAGTTACTATCAGCAATGGTACAGCAACCATAGTCTCTTCGGTAGGCTTAACAGGTTCTTTTCCAGTTAATCCAACCTCAGGAGAAGTAGATGCGACGCTTGTTTATCCACTTAATAGTTGTAAATAAAAATAGTATTTAACAAAAAAGCGTTTCAAGGTAGATTTTATATGCTACTTTGAAACGCTTTTTTATTTTCTAGTCCTAAGTAAAGATTCTTTTGGGTTCTGGATATACTATTAAATACTTGACTAACTTCTATTTACCGTTCTTATCAAGCTTTTCTGTATCTTAAATAAAGTAATGTTATTTAAAATTTTGATTTTAATACTACTTCTCTTTTATAGACAAAATATAAATTAAAATATTATTATAAAATATTGCAATTTATTTATATGTTTGTCGGCATATTCATCCTAATCCTCCCATAAAGCTAAAAAGATGACTTTAATTTCTTCTTTTAGCCAAAGCACGTTTAATACTTCATCATTACAACTAAAGTTTTTATTTTTTAGAAATTTAGAACTGACCAATGTCAGTGTTTGTCTTG
Source organism: Arcicella rosea (assembly GCF_040543805.1). Classification (NCBI taxonomy): domain Bacteria; kingdom Pseudomonadati; phylum Bacteroidota; class Cytophagia; order Cytophagales; family Flectobacillaceae; genus Arcicella; species Arcicella rosea. The sequence goes on along the minus strand of NZ_JBEUMS010000014.1, from coordinate 72,219 downwards.
GCTCTTGGGTAACACACTCAAAGTATCTATGTATTAAGGCTGTTTTGATTACTTAAACTTAATTTTATTCCTTCTCCAATAATTATTTTAAGTAAAAAGGTGACGCTAATGCTTTTCGTTCAACTATTTCTGTTGCTTAAATTTTAGGACATTATTTGTTCATGATGAACCGTATAGTGTTGCAAGTATTCTCGTTAGGCTAAGCATTGATTTTTAATGCTCGTAAAATGACTTTTTCTATGATTCATAGTGAAAGTCATCGTTTCTTTCTGTGTTGATATATAACCTCATAGGTAATCGGTAAGTCTGAAAATATTATTTGTTGGGCTATTTAACCTTCTCTCTCTCTTTTTGAAGTATCTATTTCTGTGACCAAAAACAATCTCAAAACTTTTCTTAATCAAATGAAAACAAATTTTCTATCAATCTTTCGTCCAATGCTTTTGGTATTCATTGGATTCTATTTAACCTTTTCATGTAGCAAATTAAATCCTTTAGATGAAGTTGAGCTAACTGTAAACAACGATGTAACGAAATCTCCTATCCTGATTCATTTTGCCAATGCTAATAGTTCATCGACCAACGTACCAGGAGATTTTAATGTTACAATAAGTGGCAAAAATGCCAATTTGGTGGAAATGGATGGTGGTAGCACCAATTTTCAAGCCTCGCATGGTCTTTTACCTTTATACATTGTTAATACGGCTAATCCATCTACAACCAATCCTGTAAAATTCAATGTTTATGCAGAAATACCGGGTTTTGCTCCCGTTACACAATCGGTTACCATTACTTCGGATTCTGTAAAAGTAATTGATATTACTGCGATAGAGTACGCCAACCCAGCTGATGGAACATCGGTATCGGTTAGTCAAGCTACTTTAACCAATGGGGTTTCAAATGGCGATAATTTTAAGACTGGTACAAGTGCCACAATGTCTGAAACAACCACCGTTACAATTCCTGCTGGAACAAAAGTGTTAGATGCAAACGGAGTAGCGATTAATGCCAATCAACTAACATCAAATATCGTTCATTTTAGTCCTAGTTCTCCTACTTCTTATAGCGCATTTCCGGGAGGTTTTAACCCAACCAATGTGGTGGACCAAAACGGTCAGCCTATCAATAATGGTGAAGGAATTAATTTTGTTTCGGCTGGATTAGTGGCTATTAATATGAAAGCTGGCAATACTGATGTAAAACAGTTTTCTTCTCCAGTAAAGGTTTCTATGGAAATCAATGCCAATACAACCAATTTTGATACTGGTGAAAACATTAAAGTTGGTGATGTGGTACCACTTTGGAGTTTAAATGAACAAACTGGTCAATGGAAAAGTGAAGGAGATGTAACCGTCACAACCAATTCGAATGGTAAACTTGTCGCTAATTTTGAAACCAAACACTTATCTTGTTTTAACCTTGACTGGTATTGGTATGGCATAAGAACTTGCAATAGACCCTTAACGGTAACATTACGTATTGGTCCGGGGAAAAGTGGATATTTTGATGTAACATTGGTTACGCCTAATAACCAATACTTGGCAGCATTGCATGGGGCATATTTAACAGATGGAATGAGAGTAACCTTTCCTTATGTGGCACAAATACCACAAGCAAAAATTGTTATATCATCTTTTAACTTATACCTAAATCCAAGGCTACCAATATTAGCACAAACCAATCTATTCAACCCTTGTGCACAGGGAGCGATAGATATTATCTTTGGCGCACCAGCTACTCCTGATATTGTCAAGGTAAACATAAATATTAGCGGAAAGTGTAGTAATAAAAATGTTAAAATTTTGCCTTCTGGTTGGTTCTATCTTTATGATAACACTGATGCGATGGCTGGTAAAAATCCTTGGACTTACTTGTATTTAGTCAATGGTGTCATCAATTTCAGTTATGGCTCTAAGATTACTAACAATAACGGAGTACTTACTATTGAATTAGTAAATGGACATCAATACATGGTTTATTCTTGGAACAATAATACTTGGTATTCTTCGGGATTATTTACCCTTAATAAAAACAATTTTGCTCTTCCTCCGGGTACTGGAATTGTTGGAAATTCGGTTTATAATGCTGGAACCAATACCTTAAATATTACTGGTACTTTTACGCCTAATTGTAAGTAGGTTTCAACATATTAAAAATCCCCAATTATTCGCTATTTGAATAACTGGGGATTTTTATTTAATACAATGATTCTTTTAATCCACCGCTTTCGTCTCTCTCAAATACAATTGTACTGTATTTTCTAACCCTAAATAAAGTGCATCACAAATCAAAGCGTGACCGATGGATACTTCTAAAAGATTAGGAATGTTTTGTTGAAAGTATCGTAAATTATCCAAACTCAAATCGTGTCCTGCATTTAAGCCTAAGCCTAATTCATTGGCTCTGGTGGCAGCCGTTACAAAATCACGGATAGCTAATTCTTTATTCTTGAAATAGTTTTCGGCATAAGGTTCTGTATAAAGTTCGATACGGTCTGTACCTGTTTCTTTCGCTCCTTCTACCATTCTTACATCGGCATCTACAAAAATAGAAGTTCTGATGCCTGCTTCTTTGAACTGAGCAACTAAATCAATCAACTGACTTTTGTATTTTACAGTATCCCAACCTGCATTAGAAGTAACTGCTCCTAAAGCATCTGGTACTAAAGTTACTTGTGTCGGTTTGTTGGCTAAAACCAATTCTACAAACTTTTTCTCTGATGGATTTCCCTCAATATTAAATTCTGTCGTTACTACTTCTTTCAAATCGAATACATCACGGTAACGAATATGGCGTTCGTCTGGGCGTGGATGTACAGTAATTCCTTCTGCTCCGAAACGCTCGCAATCTAATGCTACTTTCACAACATTTGGATTGTCTCCACCTCTTGAGTTTCTTAAAGTAGCAATCTTATTAATATTTACACTTAATTTAGTCATAACGCTGTTATTGATAAAGTCAATCTTGATTAGTCTTCTCATTTTTTCAAAATACTGATAAATGATAAACAATTCCTGATAACTGTTTTTTACCTTTGTAAAAAGAACATTTCTATTAAGACCTTTGTTCTTTAGAAGCTTCAAAGATAAGTATTTTGAAAAAGAATCATTTTCAAAATTACATATTTTCAAAATCTCAAATAAAATCATGTCATTAAAAACCAATATTGAAAGCGGCATTAAAGATGCCATGCGTGCTAAAGACCAAGACCGTCTTCGTACTTTACGTGCTATAAAATCACTCATTTTGTTAGAAGAAACTTCTGGAAACAATGCCAGTGGTGATTTATCAGCCGATGTTGAATTAAAATTATTGACAAAAGCTGCTAAACAAAGAAGAGATTCTTTAGATATATTCACAACTCAAGGTCGTGCAGACTTAGCTGAAAAAGAGCAAATCGAATTATCAATCATCGAAGAGTTCTTACCAAAACAATTAACAGAAGATGAACTTCGTGCTAAATTAGAAGAAATTAAAGTACGTGTGGGTGCTTCTGCTCCATCAGACATGGGTAAAATCATGGGCGTTGCTACGAAAGAATTAGCTGGTTTAGCTGATGGCAAAGTAGTTTCTGCAATGGTGAAAGCCATTTTGAGTTAGTTATTCACCTCACCCCCAGTCCCTCTCCTGTTGAGAGGGGAGATTTGAACTCAAAGCTTTTCTCCCCTTCTCAAATGGAGAAGGGGCTGGGGGATGAGGTAACATATCTCTTTTCTATGCAACCAATCGATATTTTTATACTGCTACCTACCCTTTGGGGAGCTTACATTGGTTATCAACGGGGCATTATTATTGAAATCATTTCTATCGTCGCTTTCGTTCTTTCTGTCATTATCGGTTTCAAAACGCTTGGTTTTGCCAGCGATTTGGCTTCGCCATATATGAGTAATACTGTCACCAATAAAATCATGCCTTATATTGGCTTCGGTGCTGTATTTTTCCCTATCGTTTACCTCATTAATAAATTAGGATGGGTTTTACGAAAATCTATCCGTTATACCGTTTTAGGCAATTTTGATTCTTTTGCTGGTGCTGTCGTTGGGGCTTTTACTTGGGCTTTTGGCATCAGTATTTTCATTTGGTTAATTACGGCAATCGGTATCAAAATTCCCGAAAGTGATTCTGAAAAAGTATATCTTTACCCGCTCGTTCAACCGCTCGCTCCGAAAGTAGTTGAAAGAGCAATTGACATCGTACCCAAACAAATTGACAAGTTAAGGAAGTAAATTCTGAGTCTGATTTAAGCATGAAAACAATACTTATTCTAAATGCCCAAGTAGTTAACGAAGGCAAAATTCAATCGGCAGACGTTTTTGTAAAAGACGGTTTGATTGAAAAAATTGGTACAAATCTCTCTGGCTTAACAGCCGATAATGTGATTGATGCTACTAGGAAATATCTTTTCCCGGGTGTAATTGATGACCAAGTACATTTCCGTGAACCAGGACTTACTCATAAAGCTTGTATTCATTCAGAAGCTCGTGCTGGTGTGGCTGGCGGTGTTACTTCTTTTATGGAAATGCCCAATACTGTTCCGAATGCTTTGAATCAAGAATTATTGGCTGATAAATACGACATTGCTGCTCGTACTTCTTTGGCAAATTACTCTTTTTACATGGGTGCTTCTAATGATAATATCGAAGAAGTACTAAAAACCAATATCCAAAATGTTTGTGGTATCAAGGTTTTTATGGGTTCTTCTACGGGAAATATGTTGGTGGATAATGAGAAAACTTTAGAGAATATTTTCTCGAAAAGTCCGATGTTGATTGCTACGCATTGCGAAGATGAAGCTACGGTTCGTGCTAATTCTGAAATCTATAAAGAACGTTTTGGAGATAATCCACATCCGAGAGTACATCCAGAAATTAGAAATGTGGAGGCTTGTTATAAATCGTCGTCAATGGCGGTTGAATTAGCTAAACGTCACAATGCTCGTTTGCATATTTTACATATCACAACGGGTGAAGAAACGGCATTATTCACGAATGAAATTCCATTAAAAGAAAAAAGAATTACTGCTGAAGTTTGTGTTCACCACCTTTGGTTTGATGCTCGTGATTATGAAACGTTGGGCAACCAAATCAAATGTAATCCTGCTGTAAAAGCCGACGGACACAAACAACAATTATTACAAGCATTGTTAGATGATAAAATTGACGTAATTGCAACCGACCACGCTCCACATACTTGGGCTGAAAAACAAAATCCTTACTGGTCTTCGCCATCAGGTTTGCCTTTGGTACAGCATCCTTTGAACTTAATGTTGGAGTTTTATAAAGAAGGAAAAATTACGTTAGAGAAAATCGCCGAAAAGATGTCGCACGCCGTGGCAGACTGTTTCCAGATTTCAAAAAGAGGTTATATCCGTGAAGGCTACTGGGCAGATTTAGTCTTGGTAGATTTGAACGAAAGTACCACCGTTACCAAAGAGAATGTCTATTATCAATGCGGATGGTCGCCATTAGAAGGACAAACTTTGCATTCAAAAATCACACATACAATCGTTTCAGGACATGTAGCTTTCCAAGAAGGTACTTTCGACGAAAGTGTAACGGGTAAAAGAATGTTGTTTGAAAGATAAGGTTTTGCGTTGGGCTGTAAGCTTTGAGCTTACAGTTTTTAAAAGTTGTTCGTGAGACAGGGACAGCAATTGTAGGGAATAAGCGGGTAAAAACAAAAAATGGTGATATTGGAAATCTCCAAAACCACCATTTTAAATTATTTTATCTCAATAACTTACTCTACCTCAATCACAACGCCTGCCGTTTTAGGATGCGCCACACAAGTAAGAATATAACCTTGTTGTAATTCTTTATCAGTAAGTCCATCTTCCTCATCCATATGTACTTTTCCTGAAACACATTTTCCTAAACAAGCAGTACACATTCCCGCCTGACAAGAATAAGGTAAATCAATATCTTCACGCAAAGCCGCTTCTAAAATTGTTTCATGCGGTTTTACCAATACTTCATATTCATTGCCTTCGTATTGAATCGTTACAGTTTGTGGTTTGATAGAATCATCTTCGTCTTCTACATGAATTTCATGCGATGTATTTCCACCAAAATGTTCTTTATGAATATTATCCGTCGAAACATTAAACATTTTCAAAGCACTTTCTACTTGTTCCATCATTCCTTCTGGTCCGCATAAATAATATTCTGCTTTGGCAATATCAATAGCAAAATCTTGTTTCAAAAAAATTACGGCTGATGCTTGATTAATACGAGTTTTGTAGCCCGTCCAAGTATAAGAAGGTTTCGTCAACACGTGTAATACTTTGAAACGACCTTCGTATTTTAATTCTAGCTCTGTTAATTGTTTTTTGAAAATAATATCTTCTTCACTTCTTGAACCATAAATCAAATATACTTTCGAGCCTTGTTCAACTGGTAAAACAGATTTTAAGATTGACATCAAAGGTGTAACTCCTGAACCTCCACCAAATAATACGATGGTACGTTCTTTCATTGGGTTGGGCTCAAGCACAAAATGTCCCATCGGTTCCATTACTTCGATGGCATCACCTACTTTTACAGAATCACACAAATAATTAGAAACTAATCCGTTTGGTACTCTTTTTACGGTTACAGCAATGGAAGCATCTTTATTGGGCGAGCTTGACATTGAGTAACTTCTACGTACTTTTTGTCCGTTGATTACTGGAATTAAGGTAAGAAATTGACCAGCTTTATAACTTACAGATTGATGTACTGGATGCCAAAAAGTAAAGGTTTTAGTATCGGGCGTTTCGTCGATGATTTCTTTTACTGTGAGATGAAAATATTTTACAGACATTTTATGATTACGAAATATTTTATGGAATGATATAAATCTAATTAGATAACGAAAGTTTAGCCTTTGAGTTTTACAAAAGCTTAGTTATAGCGACACAAAGGTAATGAAGAAAATACTTTTGGACACGTTTCGACTTGAGATTCACGCAAAACTATATATCTTATTTTGTGATTTTAGTGTAGAAAAAATGCGTATTTTTCGATGATTTCCTGAATTGAATCCTTATTTCATTTAAAATTATTGGATACTTATGATGCGTATTATTATTCCTTTCTTGTTTTTGATGGTACTTGGGTTTTCATCTTGCAATATCAATAAAGTATCGATGAAATCTACGGCTAGATTAATTCAGCAATCAACAACCTTTGCTCAGAACCAAACAGGAATTGTTTTTTATGATATTTCCGAACAAAAAATAGTTTTCGAACAAGAGGCAAATCGTTATTTCATGCCTGCTTCCAATACAAAATTGTTTACTTTTTATGCTAGTTTGAAAGCTTTGGGAGATTCCATTCCTGCTTTTCATTATCAAGTATCTGGCGATTCCTTGATTTTGTGGGGAACTGGCGATCCGTCTTTTCTCAATCCAGATTTAGCGAAAAGTAAAGTCTATGATTTTTTAAAAAATCGTTCTGAAAAAATCTATTTCTCGAATGATAATTTCACAGGTACTTTCTTCGGACAAGGTTGGGCTTGGGACGATTACAATGATTATTATGCGGCAGAAATTTCAGGATTTCCAATTCATGGAAATGTAGTTCGATTCACAGCAAATACCCAAAAAGCTTTGTCGGTCACGCCTAGACTTTTCGAGAATAAAGCTTATGAATGGTCGAATGAGAATACTTTTTCCATTCAGCGAGATTTAGGAGCCAATTTATTTAGCCATCCTAATACTCAAAAAATAAAGGCAAATTTTGTACAAGATGTTCCCTTCAAAACTGGCGTAGAAATTACCGTTGCTTTATTAAGCGATACTTTGAAAAAAGAAGTAACGATGATTAATAAAGCGCTGGATAAATCAGCCAAAGTATTTTATAGTTTGCCCGCAGATAGTTTATACAAAAGAATGTTGCATGTTAGTGATAACATGATTGGCGAACATTTGATGTTATTAAATTCAGATGTTTTAACAGGCGAATTGAATGTCAGTAAAGGAATTGAAGCATCAAAAAAACAGTTTATGAGTGATTTGCCTGATGCTTCAAGATGGGTGGATGGTTCTGGGCTTTCACGCTATAATTTATTTACGCCAAGAAGTATCGTGAAGCTTTTGCAAAATATTTACCAAACAGTTCCGCAAGAAAGACTATTTAAACTACTTCCCGCAGCTGGAAAATCTGGTACTTTAAAGAGTTTACCTGCTAACGAAGAAGCTTTTATTTTTGCCAAATCGGGTTCCTTTAGCAATAATTATAACCTTAGCGGTTATTTGCTTACTAAAAAAGGGAAAGTGTTAATCTTCAGCATCATGAATAATAGTTTCTTGAAACCAATGTCAGAAATCAGAAAAGAAGTAACGAAGATTTTGACGGAAGTGCATGAGAAAAATTAATTACTTCAATTCATATACAATTTCAGAATATCGTCGAGCCACAGGAATTACAAAATCACTTTCATTTAGGTGTAATTTATAGCCTTGTGCATTGCCTGTTACTTTATCCACTTTATCAAGATTCACGATAAAAGAACGATGACAACGAACAATTTGTGTTTGAGAAATCTGACCTTCAAGCCTTGTTAAACTACTTCTGATTAATTCTTTTTGAAAAATATCTTCTTTCAGAAATACAACAGTCGAATAATTATCACTTGATTCTATGTAAAAAAATGAATTGGGCGATAAAGTAATGGTGTCTTTTCCGTTCTCGGCAATCAAAATTATATCGTTTGTTGCTGATACTTCTTCAATATTTTTTTCTGGAAGATGACTTGGCTGAGGAGGTTTACTGTACTGTTTTAAGTAAAAAATATAGTTGATTAAAATAATGCCTGTGGCTGGAAATACGCCCAACACGAGTGTATAAATTACCATAGAAACCAGATTCAGCATATTGAAACCTTTTGCGATATAATATTGAGTATAAAGTACATTGATTGCCATGATTGAAAGTACATTCAAGGCAACCATTCCCATTTCTCTGCCAACCGTCCACCGTTCTTCTTGGAAGTAACTGGAGAAAAGGCTTTGAACACCGAAATAAATAAAAAGCATGGTAGCAGAAGTAATGACACCAAATCCTGTTAAGATGAGAACTTTTGAATCATCATGCCAATTAGCAATACCAAAAGGCTTAAAAAACATTAAAAATGCGCTAATAAAAATACCCGCAGCGAATGAAAGAAAAAGTTTTCGACGAGTAGAATCGTTATGTGGATAAGGTTGTTGAAGTATTTTTAGCATTTGTGATAAAGCCAATTTTTGTTTAGCATACAATTGGTTCACACGAAATTAATAAGAAGCCAGTCGAAATAAGAAAATGAATGCAAGAATACTTCAAAAAATGATCCCCAACATAAATTTATGCTGAGGATTATTTTTAAGCAATTGGATATTCTTTTAGTACTTCTCTCGCAATTACGATTTTCTGAATTTCAGAAGTTCCTTCGCCTATCGTACAAAGTTTTGCATCTCGGTAAAACTTTTCAACAGGAAAATCTTTGGTATAACCATAACCTCCAAAAATCTGAACAGCATCCGTTGCTACTTCTACTGCCACTTCCGACGCATAATATTTTGCCATAGCAGCTTCTTTAGTAAGATGCGTTCCTTCCATTTTAAGGTCGGCAGCGTGAAGTGTCATCAATTCAGCGCCATGAATTTTAGTCGCCATTTCAGCCAATTTAAAACTGATTCCTTGAAAATTAGCGATAGCCTGTCCAAATTGTTGGCGTTCTTGCGCATAACGAGCGGCGGCTTTCATTGCCCCTTTAGCAATGCCTAAAGAAAGTGCTGCGATGGAAATTCGTCCGCCATCCAAAATTTTCATGGCCTGTTTAAAACCTTCTCCTTCGTTTCCTAAACGAGCCGAAACAGGCACAACGCAATCTTCTAAAATTACTTCTGCCGTTTCAGAAGCACGCATTCCTAATTTATTTTCTTTTTTGCCAAATTTCAAACCAGTATTTGAACGTTCTACAATAAAAGCCGTGGCATTATCTCTTGTTCCTAATGCTCCCGTTCTTGCCATAATAACCAAAACATCGCTTGATTTTCCGTGGGTAATCCAGCATTTTGAACCATTGATGATATAGTTGTCGCCTTCTCTGTGGGCTACACACTGCATTCTGGCAGAATCAGAACCTGTATTGGCTTCCGTTAAAGCCCATGCTCCAATAAAATTACCTGAAGCAAGTTGAGGCAAATATTGTTGTTTTTGATTTTCTGAACCAAATTGTAAAATATGATTGGTACACAATGAATTATGTGCCGCAACCGATAAACCGATTGAACCACAAACCTGTGCAATTTCGTCGATAACTGCCACGTATTCATGATAGCCTAAGCCTGCCCCGCCATATTCTTCTGGTACGAGTACGCCTAGAAAGCCTTGTTCGCCCAATTGTTTCATTAAATCTATCGGGAAAATTTGGGCTTCGTCCCATTCCATTACATGAGGACGAATTTTACGTTCGGCAAACTCTTTAGTACTTTGTCGGACTAAGGTTAATTGTTCTGATTTGTACATTTTTAAGTTGAATTGTTTGTTGAGATTGTTTAATTTACTTTTATTAATAGCTTTTCTTCATTCTTTTGATTGTTTTCAATACATTAAATGAAAGCTATTTATAAAATTATTCTTTTATTTATTTGTAATTTAATGCTATTGAAATTAAAATAATACTGTAATATCTAAAAATAATTTTATTATGCAAGATACTAAAAGACATACTATCAGGTTGGAAGAGCTAGACGGAGGTATTGTAAAGCTAGTCTTTGGAAATCCGCCCACAAACGCTATGTCTATTGTACTTTTGGAAGAATTGGCAATGACCATAGAAAAATTAGGAGAACAAGAAGAAGTACAAATCATTATTCTGCAAAGTGAAGGTGATAGAACTTTTTGTTCTGGAGCAGATTTTACAGAATTGATGGCAATTGATGATACCATGTCAGGCAAAATATTTTTTTCGGGCTTTGCCAAAGTGATAAATTCTTGTCGAAAATCTTCTAAAATAATAATAGGAAGAGTTCAAGGAAAAGCCATTGGTGGCGGAGTAGGCTTAGCAGCAGCAACAGATTATTGTTTTGCAACCAAATTTGCGACTATCAAATTAAGTGAACTAAGTATCGGAATCATTCCTGCTGTGATTGAACCTGCAGTGGAACGTAAAATTGGACTTTCCTCATTTTCGATACTTGCGTTAAAAGCAACAGATTTTTTTTCTGCTGATTGGGCAAAAGAAAAAGGCTTGTACATGGAAGTATTTGAAACAGCTACAGAAATGGACGAAGCCGTTCTTGGTTTGGCAAGAAGTTTATCAAAATATAATCCAGAAGCATTGAAGGAACTCAAAAGAATACTCTGGAAAAACACTGACCATTGGGATTCACTCTTGCTTGAGAGAGCTGAAATTAGTGGAAAGCTTGTGCTAAGTAATTTTACTAAAGAAACTTTACAAGCCTTTAAAGCCAAGAATGGATAGAAGTTTTTTTCAAATTGCAACATTTATAGTTTGAATTGCGCATTTTTAATTTTAAGAAGTAATATATAACCGAAGCATATTTATAGTCATTACTTATCTCAGTTTTATACTTAGTATGTATTTTTCGAGATGAGAAATATTACTCAGGAGAATCTTTTGTGTTTTGTAAAAATAATTACTCAAATCTCCCTTGCATCTTAGCAGAAAAGTTGTAATATTAAAAGAAAGAGTATGACTTCCTAGCCGTCAATAACAGCAGATTCTTTCTATCGTAATAGAGTTTTAAGAGGCTTTTTTTGTGAAAAAATAATTGAATTGGCAAAAATCCCCTAAAATTCCAAATATTAAATTTTCAAAAAAAAATCTACCAAATTTTCAATTCTTAGGATATTACAATAAATTTGAATGGCGGAAGTATTTTACCGTTAAATAATTATATAACACTTTTTTACATTTAATTTTGGAATTTTACATGGATTTATTAGTTTTGTCCAAAATTAAATGCTCTATAATTCCAATTACCCAAATTACGATGCAAAATGGAAGATTATAATAAGATAATTGAATCGCTAGGCGTGAAGTTTATCAAGTCACGTAACATTAGAATATTACAACCTATCCGTATCAAAAACTTTTATGATGTAGAAAATACACTCTTGATTTTGTACAACGGCGAGGTTTCTTTTGGCGAGGAAGCAATCCATGCTGAGGTTGGAGACATGCTTTTTATCCCTGGTGGAAAAATGCTTTCGATAACCTATGGTAATGCTGACAAACCAAAAGCTATATCAAATGAGGAATTTATGACTCATAGAGAGTCTTATTTTGAATATAACCTTGAGCCTTCAAGAATCGGGCAAATGGAGAATTCATTTGGTATGGTTGCTTTTGAGGCAAAAGTTTTTGATTCGGTAAACTTCTTTACTTCTCTAGATATTCCACCATTCTTAATCAAAAGAGACGATAAACTAGCACACATGCTAGCGGAGATTTTGAAAGAAGATATGACGGATATTCTTGGTAAAGGTCGTGTCATCAAAATTAAAACGGAAGAGATTGTTATCGAAATTATTCGTTACATCATCAAAAACCGTTTGTTTGTTGAGCAATTAGCAACCAACAGTACTTATTTCAAAGATCCACGCTTGATTGATATTTTTGCATATATCAAAGATAATATCGGTGGAGATTTATCGAATAAAGTATTAGCAAACGTTGCAAACGTTTCTGAAGACTACGTTGGTCAGTATTTCAAAATGTTGACAGGTATTAATCCTCAAGATTATATCGAATATCAAAGAATGGAAGCGGCTGTAGGTTTGTTAAGAACTTCTAAGAAATCTATTCGTGCGATTGGCGCTGATGTAGGTTATAAAGATACTGCATACTTCTGTCGTCGTTTCAAAATGATGTTTGGTATTCCTGCAGGAAAAATGAGACGTAGAGAATCGTTAATGAATTTGTAATTAGCAGCTGTTAGCTTTGAGCGATGAGCTTCGAGATTATGTTTATAAAGTTGTTTAGATATTAGAAAAGCCGCTGAATTTCAGTGGCTTTTTTGATTTTTTCGTCTTTTTGGTCGCCAAATGAATGTTTATTCGATTAAAAATAAGTAAAAAAGCTCCACAGAAATAAATCCTGCGGAGCTTTTTATAAAATGGATTGAGAGAAAAGATTCGACTATATAAAAAATCTCATGGCTTACTGCTCAATGCTGATAGCTTATTTAAAAAATTTCAATTTCACCACTTCTCTTTCAGATAAGAAACGCCAAGTTCCTCTTGGTAAATCCTTTTTGCTTAAACCTGCGAAAGTAGTTCTATCTAATTTTAATACTTCGTAACCTAGTGATTCAAAGATACGTCTAACGATTCTATTACGACCTGAGTGAATTTTAATACCAACAACCATTCCATCAGGCGTAACCATTCCTAGTTCATCTGCTTTGATTTCACCGTCTTCTAAAGTAACGCCCGCTTTGATTTTCTCGAAATGTTCTTCTGTCAAAGGTTTGTCTAATTCTACTTGGTATAACTTTTCGATTTCGTTAGAAGGGTGAGTCAATTTATCGGCTAATTCACCATCGTTCGTCAACAATAAAAGACCAGTCGTGTTTCTGTCTAAACGACCTACTGGGTAGATACGTTCTTCGCAAGCATTTTTCACTAAATCCATTACTGTTTTACGGTCGTTCGGGTCTTCAGTCGTGGTGATAAAATCTTTTGGTTTGTTTACCAAAACATAAACCATTTTCTCACGATTCAATTTCTTCGTTCCGTACTTAACGATGTCGCCAGGTTTTACTTGATAACCCATTTCAGTAACGACTTCGCCATTTACTTTAATAGCACCCGCTTTAATTAAATCATCAGCTTCACGACGAGAACAAACGCCTGAATTAGCAATATAACGGTTCAAACGTACATCTGAATTAGATTTATGCTCTGATTTTTCAATCAATTTCTGAACTTTTCTTGGTGCAGTATCTTTGTACTTATCAAGTTTGTAGTTCGGAGTCCATTTATCAGACTGTTCTACTGGTCTGTGTGCTTTAAAAAGATTCTCTCCTCCGAAATTTGCTTTGGCAGAACCAAAAGTTTTTTCGGGTCTTTCGCTTCTACTTTTTTTTTCAAAACTTCCTGCATCTGGACGAGGCTTGTTAAAGTCACCTTTATCAAATCTCTTGCCTACAGGCTTTCTTTTATCTACAAACTCTTTGCGTTCAAAAGCTGGCTTATCACCTTGTGGTTTGAAGTCACGACGCTCTGAGTTAAATTCTCTTCTTTCGCCTTGTGGTTTAAATTCACGACGTTCGCCTGAGTTGAATTCTCTTCTTTCTCCTTGTGGTTTGAAATCACGACGTTCGCCTGAGTTGAATTCTCTTCTTTCTCCTTGTGGTTTGAAATCACGACGTTCGCCTGAGTTGAATTCTCTTCTTTCGCCTTGTGGTTTAAATTCACGACGTTCGCCTGAGTTAAATTCTCTTCTTTCACCTTGTGGTTTGAAATCACGACGTTCGCCTGAGTTAAATTCTCTTCTTTCGCCTTGTGGTTTAAATTCACGACGTTCGCCTGAGTTAAATTCTCTTCTTTCCCCTTGTGGTTTGAAATCACGACGTTCGCCTGAATTAAATTCTCTTCTTTCTCCTTGTGGTTTGAATTCACGACGTTCACCTGAGTTAAATTCTCTTCTTTCGCTTTGAGGTTTGAAATCACGACGTTCGCCTGAGTTAAATTCTCTTCTTTCGCCTTGAGGCTTAAATTCACGACGCTCACCAGAGTTGAACTCTCTTCTTTCACCTTGTGGTTTGAATTCACGACGTTCGCCTGAGTTGAATTCTCTTCTTTCTCCCTGTGGTTTGAAATCACGACGCTCACCTGAGTTAAATTCTCTTCTTTCTCCCTGTGGTTTAAAATCACGACGCTCGCCTGAGTTAAATTCTCTTCTTTCCCTTTGAGGTTTGAATTCACGACGCTCGCCAGAATTAAATTCTCTTCTTTCCCCTTGTGGTTTGAAATCACGACGTTCACCAGAATTAAATTCTCTTCTTTCTCCTTGTGGTTTGAAGTCACGACGTTCACCTGAGTTGAACTCTCTTCTTTCTCCTTGAGGTCTCTCGCCTCCGTAAGTCTTTCTTGCAGGCACTTCACGTCCTAATTCACGGCTTAACTCGTCTTTTCTTTCACGAGTTTGTTGTCTTCTCTCGAAGCCCAAATCTTCTTTTTCGATTCGCTTTCTCATTGTTAATTTTATCGACGATTCTAGAAAATTATCTGTTTCTAAATCGCAGATGTCTTAGTTAAAATATTGCAACATCACTGCTGTAAAATAAAATTTTCAAATGGCTGAATAGCGAAATAATTTATTGAATAATTAAAAATAAGTTATTCACTTTCAGAAACTTAAAAATTGCCTTTTGGCAAAAGGCTCGCAAAGGTACAATATATTTTAAACTTTAAATACTTATTAAAGTACAAATTTTCAAATATTTTTTTCTTGGTTTATTAAGTCTGATTTTACCAACTCGAAGCTTCTCGAAATGCGGTAAAATAGCATCCTAAAAACTCCCTGTTTTATCAATTTAGATTTGTTTGAATTTTAAGACTAAATTAAAATCTATCAAGTACAATCATTTTACGCCAAAACTCGTTTATAAATTGGTTATATTTACCGTATTCTGAGTGAATTTTATTCCTTTTAAAGGTTTGTGAAAAGATAAGTTTAGCTTACTCAGATTAATCAAATCAATTCTCTTAAAGAAAACTATGCAAAAATTTCGTCAACTTATAGCTCTTTTCTCTGCGATAATCTTGTTGAATAGTTGTAATTCAGCACTTCAATCGTTTAAAAAAGGTCAGAAAAAATTTGACAATGGTGAATACGAATTAGCCATTAAAGAATTAAAAAAGGCATCTGCAGCAAATTATGAATTGGCTAAAACGAATTATTTACTTGCCGAATCGTTTCGATTATCGAATCGAAGTATTTTAGCAGGCGAATTTTATGAAAAAGCATTAGCTGCGGGAAGCAGAGAAAATGATTTGCGCTATCACTTGGCTACCACGCAAAAAATGCAAGGGAAATATCAAGAAGCTGCTCAAAATTTAGAGAAGTATCTATCGGGAGTGCCAAGTAAATTATTCAAAAGTAAAGCCCAAGCTGAAATCGACCAATTAGAGGAAGTAGAAGCTTTAGCCAATAAAAAAACGTACATCGAATTAAAACCTTTGAATATCAATTCTACGGGTGCTGAGTTTGCTCCGATTATTCAAGGAAACGATTTGATTTTTACGGCTTCACGCAAAGACATTATCTATAAAAATAACGGTTTACCTTACTTGGGTTTATACAGAGCGGCTTTGAATAGTCCAACAGAATTGGGCAATCCAACACTTTTCAGCACGACAATCTTCAAAAATAATGCAAATGAAGGAACGCCAACATTTTCAAAAGATGGCAAAATGATGGTTTTTGCTAGAGGAAATGCAGGAAAACGTTCAGATGAATCACCAGATGTTGATTTATACATTTCAAGAAATATTGATGGCGTTTGGACTGAACCAGAAATCATCTCAGTATCAGACTCTTTGGCTTGGGACGGTTGTCCATCTTTTTCTGCCGATAATAAAACCCTTTATTTTGGTTCAAATCGTGCAGGTGGAAAAGGCGGTATAGATTTGTATCGTGCCAATATTGACAATGCAGGTAGATTCGGCAGAGCCATCAATTTAGGTGCAGACATTAATACCGCTGGTGATGAAATGTTTCCTTATGTTTCAGCAGATGGAAAACTATATTTTTCTTCGGATGGACACGCAGGCTTAGGAGGTTTAGATTTATTTGTGGCAACTCGTAAAAATGGAGAGATTGCAGTAGAGCATTTAGGTATTCCTTTGAATTCTCGTTTTGATGATTTTGGTTTGGTTGCGATAGATTCTACCAAAGGGTATTTCGCCTCAAATAGAGATTCAGGAAAAGGAGATGATGATATTTATTATTTCGAGAATACTCAGCCAGATAAAAAGTACGATGTTCCAGTAATTGCTAAAGAAACACCTAAAAAGAAAATTATTCGTTATTTCTTAGCTGGAAGTATTACTGATATGAATAATCAGCCATTGGATGAAGTAAAGGTGGCAATTATTGATAACTCTACTAACCAAGCTATTGAGGAAATTTACACAAAATCGGAAGGTACTTTTGGCAAAGTGAAAATGGAAGAAGATAAATCTTATACGATTGTAACAGAGAAAAATGGTTATTTCACCAAACGTGAACCTTTTACGATGCTTGGAAAATCGGTTCCATTAGAGCTTCTCACAAAAGCGGAAACGGATACTACTTTTTATGCAAGTATTAAATTAGATAAACCAGAAGTAGGGAAAGAAATCACAAAAATCTTCCAAATCGCCCCAATTTATTATGATTTAGATAAAGCAGATATTAGAAGTGACGCTTCGCCAGAATTAGATAAAATTGTTCAGATTTTGAATGATAATCCAACTATTAGGCTAGAATTAGGTTCACATACCGATTCAAGAGCGACGACAGAGTATAATGCCAAATTATCACAAAGAAGAGCAGATGCAGCAGTTGCTTATATTATCTCAAAAGGAATTTCTTCTGCCAGAATTGTAGCTAAAGGTTATGGTGAAAGTCAACTAGTAAATAAATGCGCCGACGGTGTAAATTGTACAGAAGAAGAGCATCAGCTAAATCGTAGAACAGAATTTAAAGTACTTTCGGTGAAGTAAGAAACGAAAGCAAAATAAAAAAGCGGAAGATTTAGGTCCTCCGCTTTTTTTATGATTAATTTAAAATTACTTCTCGCTTATCTTCAGGAAAAATAAAATTGATTGGTTTTGACACCTTTTCTTCCATTAAGGCAATTTTCAGTACTTCATCTACCATATCTACATAATGGAAAGTGAGATCTGAAATATAAGACGGCGTGATTTCTTCGATGTCTTTTCTGTTTTTATGACATAAAATAATCTCTTGAATTCCTGCACGTTTAGCAGCTAAAATCTTTTCTTTGATACCACCAACTGGCAATACTTTACCACGCAAGGTTACTTCGCCAGTCATAGCCAAATTAGGCTTTACTTTACGCTGTGTTAAAGCAGAAGCGATAGACGTTGTCATCGTAATCCCTGCCGATGGTCCATCTTTAGGAACTGCACCTGCTGGAACGTGAATATGAAGGTTATAATAATCGAAAATACGATAGTCAATACCATATTCATCAGCATGGGCTCTTAAATATGAAAGCGCTGCCATCGCTGATTCTTTCATTACATCACCTAACTGACCCGATAAAGTAACGCCACCTTTTCCACGATTCAAGATTGACTCAATGAATAAAATATCGCCTCCAACGGGTGTCCAAGCTAAACCTGTAACTACACCAGCAGTATCGTTTGTTTCGTACAAATCTTTATCGAAATACTCTTGTCCTAATAACTTCACCACTTCCTCTGGTTTAATCACCTTTGGATATTCTTCTTGCATGGCAATTGATTTCGTTACTTTTCTAATCAATTTACCTACTTGTTGTTCTAGTTTTCTAACGCCAGATTCACGAGTGTAGCCTTCAATTAATTTTTGTAAAGCAGCATCCGTAATATTCAAGGTTTTATTTTCTAAACCATGCTCTTCTTTTTGTTTTGGAACAAGGTGTTTTTTGGCAATTTGTACTTTCTCTTCCATCGTATAACCACTGATGTCAATGATTTCCATACGGTCACGAAGTGCGGGATGAATACTATCCAAAGAGTTTGCCGTAGCGATGAACAATACTTTAGAAAGATCATATTCAATTTCCAAGTAATTATCCATGAACGCATTGTTTTGTTCTGGATCTAGTACTTCTAACAAAGCCGAAGAAGGATCGCCACGGTGGTCTGAGCCAACTTTATCAATTTCATCCAAAATAAAAACTGGATTCGCTGAACCTGCTTTTTTAATATTTTGGATTAATTTTCCTGGCATAGCACCGATGTAGGTTTTACGGTGTCCTCTGATTTCAGATTCATCATGTAAACCACCCAATGCCATTCTTACATATTTTCTACCTAAAGCTTTAGCTACAGATTTCCCTAGAGAAGTTTTACCAACGCCTGGAGGGCCGTATAAACATAAAATTGGGGCTTTCATATTGCCCTTCATTTTTAATACGGCTAAGTATTCTATGATTCTTTCTTTTACTTTTTCTAGTCCGAAATGGTCTGAATCAAGTACTTTTTGGGCTTTCTTTAGGTCGAAATTGTCTTTCGTGATTTCATTCCAAGGTAAATCAACCAATAATTCAACATAATTCATCAACATCGGATATTCTGCCGACATCGAATTGGTGCGTTGTAATTTGGCTAATTCTTTTTGGAAATGGTCACCGACTTCCTTACTCCATTTTTTGTTCGCTCCTTTTGCTCTGATTTTATCAAGTTCGGCTTCTGGACTATCAACACCCAATTCTTCTTGCAAAACTTTAATTTGCTGACGCAAATAATAATCACGCTGTTGCTGATCAATATCGCTACTTGCTTTACTTTGAATTTCACGCTTGATTTCCAATAAATCAATATCGGTCATCATTAATTCAAGTAATTTTCTAGCCTGCTCAAGTCCATTAATTGTTTCTAACAATTGTTGTTTTTCGGCTAGTTCAGCATTGACATTGGCAGAAAGAAAGTGAATCAGAAAGTTTGGAGATTCAATATTATCTAAAGCAATTTGTGCTTCACGAGGAATTTCTGGGTTCAAGAACAAAATTCTTGTAGCCATTTCTCGCAAAGATTGAATCAAAGCTTTATTCTCTTTATTGAGTTTAGAAGGCAAATTATCTTCTAAGTATTTTACTTTCGCAATAAGGTTTGGCTCTGTTTTGATATAATTATCTACTTCAAAACGCTTGCGTCCTTGAACAATAATCGTAGTGTTTCCGCCCGGTAAAACAATCATTTTAATGATATGCGCTACCGTTCCAACTTTGTATAAATCTTCACCAACGGGTTCTTCTTTATTCGGATTGGCTTGTGTGATTACACCAATGGTTCTATTTCCTTTGTAAGCTTTTTTGACAAGTCGAACAGATTTTTGTCTTCCAACAGTAATTGGAATTACCATTCCGGGGAATAAAATAACATTTCGAATAGGTAATATTGGTAATTCGTCAGTAAGTTTTCCAAGTTTTTCATCATCAACTCCTTCTGAACCAAGAGGAATTAATTCAATGCCATCGAAATCAGAAATTTCGGCAAGCTTAAGGTTATTTAAAAAGTTTTTATCTAGACTCATATTATGTATTATGCAAATTTGGAAATATGTAATGTGATGATGTAGCTAAGCTGGCTAAACACGATTTAATTTAAGTGGAGAATAGTTTGAAATTTAGTAAAGACTATTTCCAAATTCAAATGAATTGTTCTGCCACAATGACAGAAGTTATAAAATTACACTTAAAAATTATACAAACAAATTTCATTTATTAAACGGTCAAACCTTATGCCAATTGACATATTGACATGTGTTTAATAGGATGTACAAAGGTTTTTTTACTCTTTTTACTCAGTTTTGTTAAAAAAGTATGCTGAAAGACTAAAGGCAAAATCCTTTCGTTATGATTGAAACAAAAAACAATCATTTAAAATCTCATATTGATTTTTTTAATTCACCCATAAAGTAGTGGTTTTATGTTGAACATCTTATGCTATTTACTATGAAGATGATTTTGAAATGTTTGGGATTTCATTCATTTGAAATAATTACCTGACCACTTTTACAAAGTCCCGATTCAGCAATGGTCGGGATTTTTGTTTTTCATCAGAAAAAAGCTATGTTTAATGAGTAATTCGCTACTTCAAAAACAATCTAAAATCATTGTTGATAATTCAATAATGAACCTTAAAACATGAAAAGCATTAAACTGATAGAATGTCCACGAGATGCCATGCAAGGCTGGGAAAGGCAAATTCCGACGGAACAAAAAATTACTTATCTCAAGCAATTATTACAAGTCGGTTTTGACACGCTTGATTTCGGTAGTTTTGTTTCGCCCAAAGCCATTCCTCAAATGGCAGATACAGAATTGGTGTATCGTGCTTTGGAAGAAAGTAATTCTCCGACGAAATTACTGGCTATCATCGCTAATTTACGTGGAGCAGAAAAAGCTGTTACTTTTGAAAAAATCAAATACTTAGGTTTTCCATTTTCTATTTCAGAAACCTTCCAACAACGCAACACGAATATTTCTGTTGAAGAAGCTTTTAAAACAGTAGAAGCCATTCAAGCACTTTGTTTGAAGAATGATAAAGAAATGGTTGTATATTTTTCAATGGCTTTTGGGAATCCTTATCAAGATGTTTATGATGCTGAAATTGTAGCGAATTGGGCGAAAAAAATGGCAAATATTGGCATCAAAATTATTGCGCTTTCGGATACTGTTGGCTTGGCAAATGCTGAAATTATTTCATCAATTTTCAATACTTTAATTCCAGCTTATCCGAATATTGAATTTGGCGGACATTTTCATGCCCGTGCTGATGCTTGGTTACCCAAAATACAAGCGGCTTATGAAGCAGGTTGCACTCGTTTTGATGGTGCCATCGGAGGTTTTGGCGGTTGTCCGATGGCAGAAGATGAATTAATAGGTAATATCAACACTCAAAATTTGATTGACTTTTTCGAAAATCAACAAATTGATTTAAGACTAAATTTATCTGCTTTCAGAAAAGCTGTTCAAGAAAGCTGGAGTGTTTTTATATGAGATTTTGGAAATCTACAACATGATAATTACCTTGTTTACATTATTATTTCTATAACATTTTACACGTACCTTTCTATGAAAAAGCTTCTATTGATTCTACTACTTTTACAAAGTACATTTTCTTTTTCCAAAAAATTTGGAGCAAGAATTGGATTGAGTTTTTCTGACCAAATTATTAGTTTGCCCAACATCGGTTTTTTGTATGAAATACCACTAACTAACAAATTATCACTAAGTACTGAGTTAAATAGAACAGTAAGAGGACATATTGTTAATGTATTATATTTAGATGCTAGAGGTGCTACTTTAGCTTATGGAGATGAGGGAATCGTTAATTCCTTTCTTGAATTACCAGTACACTTGAAACTTCATCTTAACAAAAACAATAACCCAAACACTGGCTTTTCGTTAAAAGCTGGACCATATATTGGTTATTCACTAAAAAGAACGCTTTTTTTGAAAAGTGGGATGAGGGATAATGACTGGTTGAGAGATAAAGCTAAAGAATTTGATGGTTCTACAATTGGTGCTTCAAAAATTGACTATGGAATAAATCTGGGATTAGTATATGGCTTAAAGAAAATTCCATTGAATTTTGAATTGAGATATTACAAAGGCTTTTCTAAACAAGAGCGACAAAATTTGTATTTATATGATAAGTTTCAACCAAATGACCCTTTTGATAATGGATTGAAAGATTATGTTGATGGACCAAAAATAAATGATATTGGTGGCTTTGAATGGGCAGTAGGATATAGGTTTTAATTTATATCCTAACATTCCGTCGCACTCAGAGCCAAACCAGCTTCTGAAGTTTCTTTGTATTTTTTAGACATATCTTTTCCTGTTGCTTTCATTACTTTAATGACACTGTCCAGAGAAATTTTCTGTAAAGAACTATCGCCAGCAGTTGCTAGTAAAAAAGCATTATAAGATTTTACTGCTCCCATCGCATTGCGTTCGATACAAGGAATCTGAACATAACCACCGATTGGGTCGCAAGTCATGCCTAAATGGTGCTCGATGCCAATTTCAGCAGCCGATTCCATAGCGTTAATATCTTTTGTCGCACAGTAAGTCAGCATCGCAGCAGCCATTGCCGACGCTGAACCGATTTCACCCATGCAACCCATTTCCGCACCCGAAATACTGGCATTATGTTTTACCAAAAAACCAACTGCCGCCGCCGCCCACATGCCATCTCGCATTAAGGATGGAGCATAATGAAAATGGTTTTTAATCAAATAAGTAATGCCGGGAATTACACCAGATGCACCCGAAGTTGGAGCGGTAACCACAATATTTCCAGCCGCATTTTCTTCGGAAGCTGCCAAACAATAGGCATTTAAAAAAATCAAAAAACTATCGCTCGTAATCGCCAAGTTTTTGGCTCTTTGATAAAGTAGGGGAGCTTTTCTGCGTAGTTTAATTGTACCGGGCAATACTCTGTTGTCTTTCAAACCACGTTTTACGGCTTTGTGCATGAAATCTAAAATGGTATCTATTTTATGTTCGATTTCTTTTTTAGAAGCACCCGTCAAAGCCATTTCATTTGCCAACATGAGTTCCGTTAAAGTAATTTTTTCACGATTTAAATGCGCTTTTAATTCCTTCATACTGGTGTATGGGAAAGGAAGTATTACAGAACTTTTAGTATTTTGTTTCTCTCCTTTTCGATAAATAAATCCACCACCAATTGAATAATATTCATGTTCAAGTATCAATTGCTCTCCATCTTTCAATTTTAACACCATCGTATTGGCATGAGGAGAATCGTATTTTCCTTTGTGAAAGAAAAAACTATCTGCATTTACTTCAATGATGTATTCATGGAATTTGACTGGATATTTTTCAGCAGGATTCTTGAGAATTTTCAGAAATTTAATAGGGTCACAAGCATCTGGTTTCCAACCTAACAATCCCGCAACGATGGCTCTGTCTGTGCCATGTCCTTTGCCTGTAGCGCTTAACGAACCGTATAAATGAATTTCAATGTTAAGGTTTTCGGAAGTTATTGGCGATGATAAAAGATTGATTTCGTTCAAGAAGTCAAAAGATGCTTTCATCGGACCAATTGTATGTGAACTCGACGGTCCAGGACCAACCTTGAATAAATCAAAAATGGAAGTAGTAATAGCTTGGGAAGACATAGTTTGTTGAAGTATTGAATTTTGATGTTAAATATACATCTTTTTAATAATCCTGATACTTATTCATCAACTAGCTTTATTACTTGCTCAAAAACAGTAATACGAAAAATACATTCAAACAAATAGAGCCTAAAAAATTGAGTTGCATAGTATGTTTATAATCAGCCAATTGTTCATTTTTAAATACTTTCAAAAACCAAACATTGAAGAAGACTAAAACGGGAGACATTACAAGTAAATAAACAATAAAAGCAGAGAAGTCAAAGATTTCCTTTCCTTGAAAAAAGAAGAAAAAACCAACAGTAACCAGTAAGAAAATACCAGCAGTGAATAGAAAAGTACCTCTGATTCCCAACAATCTACTCATGGTTAAATCACCTCTTTTAGCATCTTCTTCGTGTTGATAAATTTGTGTCATCGGATAAAATCCTAACAAATTAAAAGTACTTAATACAGCAGGAAACAAGTATTTTTCTTGCATTAAATCACTTAACAAAACATTATCAATCGCTTGAATAACGGTTAAATAAGTAAAAGCTCCTTGAAAAATACCGACAGTAATCCAGCTTAGAATGGGATATTTTTTGAGTCTGATTTTATCGTTAGAATAGGCTTTTGAAACACTGCTATAAATGAACAAAGCCAAAGCTAAAATCCAACCAGATAGAAAGTACGCAATGATTATTGCTAAAATGTCCAAAGCCCAAGCTACATAAAAAAGCTCTTTGCTGACAGGCGGCGGGTTTTCTAAACCACCAATTGAACCTTCATCTTTATCGTAATAACTGTTGTAAGCATTTGAAGCTGGATAAATCAGTAAATGCAGAAGTACGAAAACGCCAATGCTGATTCCTGTATTTGCCTGATTTGTTTGGCTTAAAGCAAACCAATAAACGGGCATGAGAAAAAAAGAAAATGGAATCCTGAGATGCAAAAGAATATTTTTCATACTTGGGTTATTGAGTGATTGAGCGAGTTAGTGAATGAGTGATTTTTAATATTCCAACTGAACATAATCTGTAAATTTCTTGATTCTCGTCGGTAACTGCGAGAGTTGCCGCTACGGTTTTTATATTTTATCATCAATCAGAAATTCCATATCTAACATCATCAAGTGTTTTTCCAGAAATTACGGCTATAGATTCGTTCAAAAGTCCAACCTTTTGCTTTTAAACCAGCAGGAATGTATGCAAAAGTCTCTTTCGGAGAAATATGTTCATAATACAAATCATCGTCGGTCAAAATAAGTGACTCGTATTTTCCCCCTGTTTTTACCGTAATATCAGCAAATGGCAATTCTTTAACATTTTGCTGATTGTATTTTGCAATCTGCTCTTTCAATAACCAATCTGCTTGATATTTTGTTGAAGAAAACGGTTTCGGTTTATAGTTTCCTTCCGACACCGACAAAGCATATTCTAAATAACTTTTCAATAATTTTGGACCTTCGTTGAGCGTATCGCCAACATTTAATTGATGTGGCAAAATACTGCTGACAATCAGTATTTTTTCTTTGGCACGAGTAATCGCCACATTCAAACGATTTTCGCCTCCTTGCTGATTCAGCGAACCAAATTGCATACTCATTTTTCCGTTCATGTCAGGTGCATAAGCAATTGAAAAAATGATAATGTCTCGTTCATCGCCTTGTACATTTTCGATGTTTTTTACAAAAATGGGCGCAATGTTTTCAGCAGAATGATTCAATGCAAAAGCCTTTGTTTCTAATAAATCCTGAATCAAGCCTTGTTGTTTAAAATTAAAAGTAACAATGCCAATTGATTTTTGTGGGAAATCATTTTTGAGGTTTTCGACCAAATTAATAATCGTTTCTGCTTCTTCAAGATTACTGTTGTTTTCCCAAATGCCATTTACCTTTAAATATCGAATCGCAGGTTCTGCTTTGTTGATTTCATGAAAATCGGGCAAAAGCTGTAAAGTATTATTGTAGAAGTACTCATTTGAAAAATCAATTAAATCCAAGGAACGACTACGATAATGCCCACGCAACTGCGTTTGTGGCAAGTACTGACAAGCCAAATCTAACAAAGAATCTACCTCTAATGCTGGCGAATCATCTGTGTCATTTTCAAATTTTAGCCTGTATAAATCATTCGGTTGTAATTGTTTTGAATCGCCCGCAATCACTACTTGTTTTCCTCTGAACAGTGCAGGAATTCCTTGTTCGGCAAAACATTGTGAGGCTTCGTCAAAGATGATTAAATCGAAAAATGGTTTTTCAGTTTCCATCGGGAAAATGGCTGAAACCGTTTCGGGCGAAGCCAACCAACAAGGAACTAATCTGAAAATTTCATCTGAATAAGCCGCAATCAATCGCCTAACAGCCCATAATTTTCTTTTTTTGGCTACTTGATGTTTTAAATCACGATAAGTAACCACGTTTTGCAAACGATTTTTTTCTAAATTTTGATAGCTGAGTGTCCGTAATTTTAGCAATAAAATCTCTTTGCTCAATTGCTGTTTTTGAAGTACAGCTTCTTGTAATTGACTTTCTAATTGACCAATTTTCAAAGAACTTACTCCTCTTAAAATAGGATTTTTGATTTCAATATCTTTAATCCAAGCTAGTTTTAAACTATTCAGAAAACTATCAAGTGGATTTTTTTCTTCAACAAATAAATGGATTACGGCTAACTCCGTGTGACTGCACACTGCTTTCAAAGCGTCTAATTCTTGCATATCGTCAAAATGTTCTTGCAAGTATTTTATCACCAAAGTTCCGTGCTGTAAATTGGCTAATTCGTTGATTTGAATCACTGATAAATTTACTTGCCAAAGTGCTTGTTGTTCTTCTAATTGGATTGACTTTTCAATCAGAAATTTTACTTTTTGCTGAAATTCTGACCAAGAAAAACTCGTCCATTCATTCAGCGGAACATTTTTAATACTTCTAAAAATCGTTTCTGCTTTGGCTACTTGGTACAACATTTGAAAATGACGTTCGAACCAACGATAACCTTTTCTCAACCAAATAACTTCTTCCCTACTTTCTGCATTTTTTGAAAACTCATTGCCAAATAAATAAGCCCATTCTTTCCACCATTTTTCTAAACCTATTCTGTTCTGAATTCTTTCATGCAGTTTTTTCAAATCTTCTAGCCCAATACTTAGTCCGTTGGCGATGGCAAGCTGTTGGATTTCTTTTTTCTCTTTTGAAAACAGCGACCAATAAATACTCTCAAGAGTATTGCTTTTGGCATGGATAGCTTTGCTTATTTTTCCAGAAAACGTCAATAAATCTGCACTTGACAAAGTGATTTCTATGCCTTGGCCCGCAAAAAACTGAGCAACTTCTGTTTCTAAACTTGAAATTTTACTTGTATTAGTCTTGATTTTTTGCGACAAATTTCTGGCAAGAAGTTGATAGATTTTGTCTGTTGAAATGCCATGTAACAGATTTTGTAGCTTTACTTTTTCAAGTGAAATTTTCTGGAGGGAATCTAAAGACAGTTTTTTGTCAAATATTGTTTGAGATTGATTTTCTATTTCTTGCACAAAAAGCGTCAACTCTTTAATAGTCTTGGCAATTAGCGAAATATCTACTGGCTGACGATGCTGAAACGAAAGTCGATTTTGCCAAAAAAGACTGGCGTCGTTATTTCCCAACTTTTCTTGATAAGCGAAGTACAACTTAAATTTCTCAACAAAATCCTTGATTTCGGTGAAATTGAAATATTTATAATATGCCTCTAAATCAACAAAAGTATCATTTGCAGAGCTTGTTAAATACAATTCTTTGACAGAAATTCCACATTCATTTACGGCAAATAAAGCGTCTTTAAAAGTCTGTAATTCTTCAGAAGTTTTATCAATTTGTTTGCTTTGCTGACTGAAATTTCTTTCGATAAAAATGGCATCCAAGCTCTGATTTTGCTTTTGATAAGTATCGACTTGCTCAATCTGATGCAAAATTTGTTCATAAAGTGCTTTCCTGTCATTTTTAAAATCGTGCACATTGCCAACAAAAGCACGCATTCCAACTTTTGCGAGGCGTTCCTGAACAACATCCAAAGCCGCCCGTTTCTGGCAAACCACCAAAACTTTTTTGCCACGTGCTGTAAAATCGGCAACGAGATTACAGATTAATTGAGATTTTCCCGTTCCCGGAGGACCTTGAACGACTAACGATTGTCCAGCTTTTACTTCTCGCAAAGCCTTTTCCTGAGAAATATCAATTTCAAAAGGCGTCAGCAATTGTTCTTCTCTAATCTGAATTGCTTCTTCAAAATCATTCGGGAAAAGATTTTCAACCGTCTTGTCTTCATTTTTGGCTAAAGTATCAATCAAAAATTGATAGTCTGGCACTAAAAATGAACCTGCTTGTGGAAAAATTCCTAAAACAGCCTGTGGAAATAAAGTAAGTTCACCGTTGCGTTCAGTACTTTCTAAAGTCGTTTTAGCAATCTTTTCAAAATGTGTTAATTGATTCGTGAAATTATCTTGATTGAAATTGATTTTTAAAGGAGAGTTCTTCAAATACTCATACAATTGCGTTCTGAATTCAAGGGCATTTTTCGAAAAATCTTCCAACGAATTATCTAAAAAATCATCTGAGATTTGAATCTCGTTGAAGTAAGAATACGCCAGCAAAAAACTTCTATTGAAAATAACTTCGTCTCTTTGTTTTATTTGCCAGATTTCGCTCAAAGACTCATCTGTCCCTGCATTTTTCTGAGGAAGCAACACGCAATCGAGATGAACAGGAAAAAAAAGTAAAGGACAACGAACTACTGTTCCATCTGAAAATTTACCTTTTACAATCGGATAACCAATGTATAAATCTTCCGAACCACGCTCTTCTTCAATCAGTTTTTCATGCCTTGAAATCTTGCGTAGTTTCTTGCTGATTTCATTTACTTTTTCAAAACGTGGGTCATGTTTTTCGCAAAGCGTAATCGTATTTTTTTGAGCAATTAACTGCTCAATTAGCTGAAAAGAAGGAGTGTTTTGAAGAAAATCAAGTTCGTGAACATCTAAAAACTGCTCAGTTGCTGATGAAAGTAACAACGACTTATTCCTAGTACTCAGGTTAGTAAGTCTTTTTTGATATGATTTCAGGATAGAATGTAAAGTATTTTCTTCCACGATGCTTATTTGATGAACAGATTTATTCAAATTTACACGAAAATCTGGAAATTAATATGAAAACAGCTATAATCATCGGTGCTACTGGCTTGGTAGGCAGTACTTTGGTCAAGCAAATACTTGACAACCCAAACTATTCAAAAGTAACGCTGTTACTTCGCAAACCTTTGGATATTCAGCATCCAAATTTGCAACAAGAAATCGTTGATTTCGATAAACCTGATGCCACAAAAATTATTGGCGACGATTTATTTTGTGCGATGGGAACAACTTTGCGCAAAGCAGGTTCTAAAGAAGCACAATATAAAATTGATTGTACTTATCCTTATGAATTTGGAAAAATTGCGAAAGCCAATGGCGTAAAACAGTACATTTTGGTTTCATCCATTGGCTCGGATGCGAATTCAAATAGTTTTTATTTGAGAACAAAAGGCGATTTAGAACAGAAAATTAAAGCGCTCGACTTTGAAAACTTCATCAGTGTTCGTCCTTCTTTTATTTTGGGAGATAGACAAGAATTTCGTTTGGGCGAGAAAATAGGAATTGTTTTAGCCAAAGCAATTTCACCACTTTTACTAGGAAGTTTGAAAAAATACAGAGGAATTGAAGCCGCCCAAATCGCCAAAGCGATGCAAGTATTGGCAAACAAAGGTTTGACAGGCGTGCATTTCTTTGAATCGGATGAATTGCAAGCATTATAAGCTTTGAGAATGTTCAAAGCTCTTTCTGTATCTTTGTTGAAAAAAATACCGTTTATGACACCACTCGAAACTTTTCAATCTAGAAAAATTCATTTCCAAAACCTTGCCGAGCAATTCCAAAAACAATATAATCAATGGGCTGTTTTTAGGGCTATTTTGTTTGTGGCTGTTGCTGCGATTGGCTATTTCTGCTATGAATTTTATGATTTTGCTTATACTTTATTAGTCCTAATTATTGGCATTGCCTTGTTTTTGTTTTCCGTAACTAAACATTTAAAAATAAAGTATTTAAGAGACAAAAATAGAACTTTAAGCACTTTGAATGAAGACGAAATTCATCGTTTAGAAAATCGATTTACTCGTACAGAAACAGGCGAAGTATTTGCAGAAGACAACCACTTTTATGCAAGCGATTTAGATATTTTCGGAAAGCAATCGCTTTATAAATTACTGAATCGCACGCATACTTTTGGGGGGGCGAAAATGTTGGCAAATTGGCTTTTGCATCCAGCAGAAACGACTGAAATTCTCAATCGACAAAAAGCTATTCAAGAATTATCAGAGAAAATAGATTGGCGACAAGATTTAGAAGCCTCCGCCATGTTGATTGAAGAAGTATCCGAACCAACTCATCAATTATTGGCTTGGAACGATGCTCCAGCTAATCAGAAAATCCAACAAAGTTTATTTCAAATTGCTCGCTTTTTGCCTTATATCACCATTCCTGTGATTTTGGCTTGGATTTTGGGCTTTGTGCCCATCTATATCGTGTTGGTGTTGATGGGAATTCATGGTTTGATTTTAAAACAAATATTTACTGAAGTAACCGTTGCGCTCGACCAAACTAATCGCATTGCTGGTGCGATGAAAGCATATTCTGCCTTGGCTGAATTGATTGTCAGGGAAGATTTTCAAGAAGAAAAACTACAAAACCTAAAAAGCCAAATTGCAGAGGCTAGTCCAGCCATTCTTGCTTTAGAAGATATTCTGAACAAAATGGCGAATAGAACGAATCCTTTTTTCGCTTTTGTGGTGGGCATTCCAACTTTATGGGATATTCAATATTTTATCAAATTAGAAAATTGGAAAGCAAATCATCGTGAAAATTTACCTACTTGGTTGGCTATCATTGCCGAATTTGAAACCTTGAATAGTTTGGCGGGCTATCGTTTTGCTAATCCTACTTTTATTCAACCCAATATCGTTGCTGGCGGAGTATTGCTAAAAGCAAAAGCTTTGGGACACCCGATGATTCGCCATAATAAAAGAGTTTCAAACGATATTGAACTGATTGGTGGAGGGAAAACCATTATCATTACAGGTTCGAATATGTCGGGCAAAAGTACTTTCCAAAGAACAGTTGCCATAAATGTAGTATTGGCATTGACGGGTGGTGTTGTTTGTGCTGAAAGTTTTGAATGTTCTTATTTACAAGTATTCACCAGTATGCGAAGCAATGATTCTTTAGAAGAGGGTACTTCATCTTTTTATGCCGAACTAAAACGCTTGAAGCAATTGATTGACGAAGTAGGAACAGGCGAGCAAAGTAAAGCTTCGATACTATACTTTTTAGATGAAATTCTGAAAGGAACAAACTCAAAAGACCGCCACGAAGGAGCAAGAGCCTTGATGTTACAATTGCATAAAACCTCAGCTTCTGGTTTTATTTCTACACACGACGTAGAATTAGGCGATGAATTTGATGAACAAGATTTTGTGAAGAACTATAGCTTTTCATCCGAAGTAGTCAACGACGATTTGGTATTCGATTATAAACTTCGCAAAGGCGTTTGCCATAGTTTTAATGCTAGTCAGTTAATGAAGAGGATTGGGATTGAGATGTAAGCTACTTCTTAACTAGTGATTACTATTTCAAACTGAAAATTACTCATGGCATGACTTGGAGTCATGCCATGAGTAAAAGAGTAAAATTGAAAAATATTATTTTACAATTCCCATCTTCATAAAAACAGGAAAATTCACCCTGAAAATATCTGAACTTTTATAGATAGCTTTTAAACTTTCTATAAAACTATCTACAGGATTTTCATGGTGAATTTTGATGTACTTCTGTACACTCGACCAAGTATTCAAATATCCTTCTAATTCAGCAAGCATCCATTGATAGTTCATCGCAAATTTTGGACTTTCTATCATCTCAAAAGGAAATGGAATACTTCTGTATTCTTCATCAATAAACCTACGTTCCGCATCCCAATATTCACCAATTTGTTCTTGATAAAAATCCTGAAATAGCGCATTGGCTTTTTCATTATCTATCGTCAAAGTACCATAACCCCAAGCCGCAAAAATAGCTTCTGGCTTAGCAACACGATGTACTTCTTGGAAAAAACACTCAAAATCAAACCAATGAATGGCTTGCCCGACCGTAATTAAATCAAAAGTATTTGCAGGGAATTCCGTCTTTTCAGCTTGAGCAATTGAATAATGAATATTATCCGCCTGATGAGCATTATCTAACTGCTTTTGCGAAATATCCGTCGCAAAAACTTCTTGAAATATTGTTGATAAATGCGATGCCACTTGTCCATTGCCCGTGGCACAATCCCAAGCAGCCTCAAAGTTTTTCACCTTTGTCAAAACAAAGTCATATAATTCAGCAGGGTATTTAGGACGAAATTTAGCATAAAGCGCTGCTTGTGTCGAGAAATTATCTTTAGGCATAATGCTTATTGTTTAGGTTTGAGCGTAACGCTCTTGTTAATTTAGTCGTGCAAGAGCTTAGGACTAAATTAATACTACAATTTCACCCAATTCACTCAATTCCCCAACAAAATCACCGAACTCTTTTCTGAAAATGGATGTGGCAGTCAATAAATGCCTAAGAGATGATTTGCTTCAAATTGATTTAAAGCAAATCATTTTGTTTCTATACTATTTCTTATTGAAAATGATTAGATACAAGTGTTTCTATACTATTTCTTATTAGAATTGATTAGATACAAGTGTTTCTATGCTTTTTCATACAGAAAATAATTAGAGACAAGTGTTTCTATACTATTTCATATAGGATATGACTAGATACAAGTGTTTCTATGCTGTTTTATGTAGGAAATGATTAGATACAAATGTTTCTATGCTGTTTTATGTAGGAAATGATTAGATACAAATGTTTCTGTAGTGTTTCTTACAGTAATTTATTGGATACAAAAAATACTGTGTTCCACCACATTGAAGGAAGGTGCTAGCTTCATCAAACTTGCAAAAAACCTTTGGAAAATCTTTTGTAGGCTACATACTTTCAATCATTCTGCATAAATGTGAATACTATACATAGTTAATTCCCCTCGTATTTTTCTAAAATCAACAATATACCAGCATCATTCATTGTTGTTTCTTCTATTAATGATTTTAATTCAGGCTTACTTTTTGTAATTTGTTTGAGCTTATTTCTGTAACTATTAAATTCTCCCATCTTAACTTCTTCACCCAATTCATTTTTGAGGTAATCGGTATTTATTTTTGAATAATTGTATTGATAAGATTCTCTAAGCCAAGTTATTTTACCATTATACTTCAGTTCTGCCAACTTACCTGAGTTTTGCACAAAGGTTCTTTTTTTTCCATTGAGGTCAACAAACTTCATTTGTTTTATGAAATCGGCATCTATTTTATGTTTATTCCCATCTCCGTCCAAAATACGAACGGATTTATAGAAATTAAGCTCATTATTAAAAAAACCATTATCTATCACCGTTGCGTAAACTCTAATTTTTGTCCTGAGGGTATCATTGCTAGTTAGAATAATTTCTGTATCAAGTGTTTTTTGAGCATAAGAAATAAAAGAATAGGTAAAACTTAGGATAATAAACAATGTTTTTGTTTTCATGGGGTGATTATTTTATAATTCGGATATAAGGACTTTATTATTTATAATTGATTACAAAATTCTAAAGGTTTTTTGACTATTTTAAGTGTAATACTTTTTTATTTAAAAATAATCTCAGACCCTTTTTTAGTAGCATATCCGTCTTCAACTAGAATAGCTCCAAGAATATAGGCAATCTGGCTTGTTCTTAAGTTTTTGATTATCCATTCTCCCACACTTCCTGTTGGTGGTTTGTCAAGACTCGTTCCTATTGGAACTGTTTTTCCTTCAAACTCCTTAATTAATTTTTCGTAGTCCTTCTTAAAAAGTTCGACTTTCCACTTTAAATCAGCACCATAATAAATGTTAATTTTTGAACTATCAGAATCCTCATATTCAAAGAAGGTTCTTTTCCCCCAAGTTTTAAGTCTTTTCATTTTCAATATTATTTACTTATTTTCAGAAATGAAGATACAAATGTTTCTGGTATTTCAAGTTGAAGAAAATTTATAAACGCTTTGTTAGACCTGAAAAAATGTTATCTATAATTTTTTTAACAATATTTTTTGAATCTAATTTTTTAATACTAAGTTTGTGCAAATAAAAATCAGACAATGACAAACAATTTCAAAAATACAGCATGGTGGTGGCAACTGACAAGCGTCCGTTGAACAGCGTTATAATGTATTTTCGATAAAGATATATTTCTTCACGAAGAGGCTTACTGTTCAACCAGTAAGCCTTTTTCTTTGCTCTTTAAAAATCACTAAAAATCAGCATGACTTTTTCAGTAAAAACAACCCAGAAGAAACGTTTAGCAGATACCATTACGCCCGTTGGAATCTTTCTGAAATTGCGTAATAAGTTCAAAAATTCGGTTATCCTAGAAAGTGCCGATTATCACGGAAAAGAACATGGCTATAGCCACATCGCCTGCGACCCAGTGGCTAGTATTGTTATCGATAAAGATGTCGTAACGCAAACTTTTCCCGATGGAACTACCGAAACTTTTACATTGGCACATCGCAAGGATGCCGTAAAAGCTTTAATGGATTTCGCCAAACGCTTTGAGTGGGAACGTCAGCCTGATTATGCGCCGATGGCAAACGGAATGTTTGGTCATATTGCTTATGATGCCGTTGAATATTTTGAAGACATTGAAATTCAGGATAAAAACGAAAACACAGAAATGCCTTCTATCATTTATCATGTGTATCGTTATGTGATTGCCATCAATCATTTCAAAGATGAATTGTACTTGTACGAGCATCAATATACTGGAGAAAAAGAAAAAGAGGCAGACAAAGTAAAAGGTTTAGAAGTACTTGAGATGTTGTTGGATATGCCACATTATGCAACGAAATCATTCAAATTGACGGGCGATGAAACAACCAATTATACGGATGATGAAATGCGTGTGATTATTCAGGAATGTATCAAACACTGTTTGCGTGGCGATGTTTTCCAGATTGTACCTTCTCGTCGTTTTAGTCGTACTTTTGAAGGCGATGATTTCCAAGTATATCGTGCCTTGCGTTCTATCAATCCATCACCTTATATGTTCTATTTCGATTACGAAAATTATAGAATATTTGGTGCTTCGCCCGAAAAACAAATCGGTATTAAAAATGGAATGGCTGAAATTCACCCCATTGCAGGTACTTTTAGAAGAACTGGCGATGATGAAAAAGATGCTGAATTGGCTCGCCAACTATTAGCCGACCCCAAAGAATCTGCCGAACACGTGATGTTGGTTGACTTAGCAAGAAACGATTTATCAAGAAGTTCGGATGTGGTAAAAGTAGAGACTTTCAAAGAAGTACAGTTTTATTCACACGTGATTCACTTGGTTTCTAAAGTAACAGGAAAAATGACTGTAGGAACGAATCCATTGCAATTGGTGGCCGATACTTTCCCTGCGGGAACGCTTTCTGGTTCGCCAAAACATAATGCAATGAGTATCATCAACCGTTTAGAAAACGTAAATCGCCACATTTACGGCGGGGCAATTGGCTATATGGATTTTGTCGGAAACTTTAATCATGCCATTGCAATTCGTACTTTTATGAGTAAAAATAATACGCTTTATTACCAAGCAGGTATGGGCGTAGTAGCCAAATCGGTGATTGAAAACGAAATGCAAGAAATCAAATTGAAATTGGGTGCTTTAAGAAAAGCCTTGGATATGGCAGAAAGCATTTAGCCGATAGCTATCAGCTTTGAGCTGAAAATTATCATCATTCTGTCAAATTAAAATATAAATGATTAATAAAGCTCAAGGCTCATTGCTCAAAGCTGACAGCTCGATACAACCATGAAAATATTAGTCCTTGATAATTACGATTCATTCGTGTATAATTTAGTCTATATCTTGAAAGATTTAGGCAATGAAGTGGATGTATTCCGCAACGATAAAATTTCATTAGAAGCCGTAGGCAAGTATGATAAAATCTTACTTTCGCCTGGACCAGGAATTCCAGAAGAAGCCGGCATTTTATTAGATGTAATTCGTGAATATGCCCCTACGAAATCTATTTTCGGCGTATGTCTTGGTCACCAAGCCATTGGCGAAGCCTTCGGAGCAAAATTGCACAACATGGGCGATGTATTACATGGCGTAACAACCAAATGTATCATCACTGACCCAACAGAAGTACTTTTCCAAGGAGTACCGAATGAAGTAAATGTTTGTCGCTATCACTCATGGACGGTTGTAAAAGATACCATGCCCGCAGAATTAAAAGTAACTGCTCTCGACGAACAAGGTTATGTAATGGCAGAAGCACATAGTAAATATGATGTAAGAGGTGTTCAGTTTCACCCAGAAGCGTATTTAACAGAGTACGGTGTGAAAATGGTAGAAAACTGGGTGAAAATCTAGTAAAACAAAAACGCTACTTACCGAACACGAAAATGAAAAAATACTTACAAAAAAGAACAGAAGGCAATGCCCTAACGCAAGAAGAAGCCCAAGCAGCCTTGGGAATCATTGCCAGAGGCGAAGCCAATAACAGTCATATTGCGGCATTTCTAACAACCTACATGATGAAGCCCATCACGACGGAAGAATTGGCAGGTTTCAGAGATGCCATGTTGGAATTAGCCTTAACGATAGACCTTTCTGCCTACGACCCAATGGATGTTTGCGGAACGGGTGGAGACGGAAAAGATACTTTTAATATTTCAACGACAGCTTCATTTGTAGTAGCAGGTGCTGGTCAGGCAGTTGCCAAACATGGGAATCATGGAGTATCTTCGTCGGTTGGTTCTTCAACGGTGTTGGAGTACTTGGGCGTGAAATTTAGTAATGATGCAGCTTATCTTCGTCAGAAAATAGAAACGTCTGGAATTTGTTTTTTACATGCCCCATTGTTTCATCCTGCGATGCGTTTTGTAGGTCCAATCCGTAAAGAATTAGGCATGAAAACCTTTTTCAATATGCTTGGTCCAATCTTAAATCCAGCTTTGGTACAAAAGCAAATCACTGGAGTTTATAATTTAGACGTTTTGAAACTTTATGGTGAGCTGTTACAGAAATCGTATAAGCATTTTGGCGTAGTGTACGCTTTAGACGGCTACGACGAAATTTCTCTTACTTCTGATTTTAAATTAATTACCGTAAAAGGAGAAGAAACATATTCGCCTGAACAATTAGGTTTCACAAGATGTAAGCAAGAAGATTTACACGGGGGGAATACGGTTGAAGAATCAGCGAAAATATTAATCAATATTCTTGAAAACAAAGGAACGCAAGCCCAAACACAAGCCGTTTTAGCCAATGCAGCAACAGCTTTATATTGTGCTGACGATGCCTTAACTTTGCCAGATGCTGTATTGAAAGCCAAAGAATCTTTAGAAAGTGGTAAAGCATTAGCGGGTTTCAAGCAATTTATTCAGTAAAATATTTAGAGGAAATGACAATTTTAGATAAAATTATTGCTCATAAAGCGCAAGAAGTAGCCCAACGCAAAGAGCAAGTTTCTGTGCAGAAATTAGAAAAAAGTGGCTTTTTCGCCAAAACAAATAATTCATTAAAGACAAGTTTACTGAATCCAGCTTCTTCGGGAATCATTTCTGAATTTAAAAGAAAATCGCCTTCGAAAGGAATCATTAACGGAAACGTTACTGTAGAAGAAGTAACAGCAGGTTATGTAAAAGCGGGTGCGGCTTGTCTTTCTGTGTTAACAGATTTTGAATTCTTTGGAGGTTCAAGTGAAGATTTTTTAAAGGCTCGTCGCACGAATCCAACAATTCCGATGATTCGTAAAGATTTTATGATTGATGAGTACCAAATCATCGAAGCGAAATCTTTGGGAGCTGACGTAATTTTATTGATTGCAGCTAATTTAACACCACAACGCATCAAAGATTTGGGTAAACTGACGAAAGAATTAGGTATGGAAACACTTTTAGAAATCCATGACGAAGAAGAATTGAATCGTAGTTTGAATCAGTATATTGACGTTGTGGGCGTAAATAATCGTAACCTAAAAAACTTTGCTGAACAAAATGTAAATGCTTCTTTGGAATTAGCAGAGAAAATTCCAGCAGAATGTATCAAGATTTCAGAAAGCTGTATTTCAGAAGCGGCAACTATTAAATTATTAAAATCAGTTGGCTATAAAGGCTTTTTAATCGGCGAAACCTTTATGAAAACCGAAAATCCAGCGGAAGCTTTGAAGAATTTTATTGATGAAGTAAGAAAGTAAAAGTACATAAGAAAATCCCTTGAATCATACGGTTCAAGGGATTTTCTACTTTAAAACAATTCTCCATTCCGATACTTTGGAACAATTCCTAAATGAACGTAGGCTCGTTCTGTTGCTTCTCGTCCACGAGAAGTACGCTTTAAAAATCCTTCCTGAATCAAGAAAGGTTCATATACTTCTTCAATCGTTTCTGCTTCTTCGCCACAAGCTGTTGCGATGGTTGATAAACCGACTGGTCCACCTTTGAATTTCTCCACAATGGTCGTTAAAATACGAATATCCATTTCGTCTAAACCATTTTGATCAACATCCAAAGCCAACAAAGCCATTTCTGCAATTTCGATTGTGATGACTCCTTTTCCTTTTACTTGTGCAAAATCACGAGTTCTTCGTAAAAGATTATTGGCAATACGAGGTGTTCCTCTACTTCGACGTGCAATTTCAAAAGCGCCTGCTTCGTCAATTGGCGTGTTCAAAATTTGCGCCGAACGTTTTACAATACTTGTCAACAATTTTGCATCATAATATTCCAATCGACAATTAATCCCAAATCTCGCTCTTAAAGGCGAAGTCAGCATTCCTGCACGAGTAGTTGCACCAATCAAAGTAAATGGATTCAATGAAATTTGTACACTTCGAGCATTTGGACCAGAATCTAACAAAATATCAATTTTATAATCCTCCATTGCTGAATATAAATACTCTTCAACGATGGGGTTCAATCGGTGAATTTCATCAATAAACAACACATCAAAAGGCTGTAAGTTCGTAAGTAAACCTGCTAAATCAGAAGGTTTATCTAATACTGGTCCAGATGTAATTTTGATATTTGCCTTTAATTCATTCGCTACAATGTTTGAAAGCGTGGTTTTTCCTAAACCTGGAGGACCGTGCAAAAGTACATGGTCAAGTGCTTCTTCTCGTAGCCTTGCTGCCGTTACAAATACTTGTAAGTTTTCCAGTACTTTATCTTGCCCAGCAAAATCATCGAAAGAGAGCGGTCTGAGCGCTCTTTCGATTTCCTTTTCTACGGGAGAAAGCGTTTCTTTATTTCCTTTTAAATAATCTTCTCGCATATTTTGATGAAAATTAACTGAAAAGCGGAATTTGTATCAAATCCTTATTCAATATCATTTCTTTTTGATTCGTTCTGAATGTTCAAAAATACGCCATTTTCTAGTCTGATAAAAACATTCTGAAAAGGCTTTCGCTTTTAACATTTCTACAACATTATATTTAGAAATTTTGCTTTAATTTGTACAATTAATTCTCAATAAAAAACTATTAAACCATTAAATATCTAACCAACTATGAATTCAGCGCTATTAGGCGAGTTTGTCGGCACAGCAGTATTAATTTTTTTAGGCAATGGCGTCGTTGCTACAGTATTATTAAAAGGCTCAAAGGGTGAAAACGGTGGTTGGATTGCCATCACAGAAGGTTGGGCTTTTGCCGTTACGATGGGTATTTTTGTTTCTACCAAATTTGGAAGCCCCGCAGCGCATTTAAATCCAGCAGTTACTATTGCCGAAGCTGTAAAGTCAGGAGACTGGTCAAACGCTTTAGGATTTATCGTTGCACAAATTTTGGGAGCAGCACTCGGAGGAACGCTAGTATGGTTGCAATATTTGCCACATTGGGCAATTACAGAAGACAAAGGGCTAAAATTGGCGTGTTTTAGTACTGCGCCTGCCATCAGAAATCCTTTTTCTAATGTACTTGCCGAATTACTTGCTACAGCTATTGCTATTATTGCATTAGGTTCATTTGGGAGTATTGAAACAGGCTTAGGACCTTTTGTTGTTGGTATTTTAGTTTGGTCTGTTGGGCTTTCTTTGGGCGGAGCAACAGGTTATGCCATTAATCCTGCGAGAGATTTAGGTCCACGCATTGCTCATTTCATTTTGCCAATAGCAGGTAAAGGTACTTCAGACTGGTCTTATGCGTGGGTTCCAGTAGTTGGACCTATTTTAGGGGCAGTTTTAGGAGCGTTAGTGTTAAATGCTATCCAGTAAAATCAAAATATAATTGCTTTATAATGTTGAGTTTTAAAATTAGATTTTAACAAGTTGAGACAATTTGTTATTTAGAAGCAGTTTTAATAAGATAAAATCTTGATAAGTTAGTAGATAGCTAAATCAAAATTTTATCTTTTTTTGTGTCCTTATACTTTAGTTTTGTTCAAGATTCATAAAAAAGTACTAACTTACTGTATAAAATTTTCTATAGAAATACTACATCATATATCTTGCGTATTCAAATGAAAATTTGTTTGGGTTCAATATCACTTTCAGTATTTGTTCCCTATTTACAACATAATCAACAGATATTCTTTGAAAGTAAATAATCTTTGTCGCCTAAAGATTGTTTTACTCCAGTCTCTATAAAAGGAAAACGATGTTAAAAAAAGAAGTACAAAGCAACGCTATTAAAGGGATTTCTTTTGAGGATGGCTTTAGCCGTCTTACAAATTTGGCATCTTTACTTTGCGACGTCCCTCTGACATATATTTCTCTTTTAGATGAAAAATCACAATGGATTACAACAATTCCACTGATTGAAGATCAAACATTCGTTTCAAATCTATCATTACTTACTCAGGAAGTAGTCAATTCAAAATCATTCATTATTCTTGACGATATTTCAAGAGAACAAACTTCCAATTCTTATCATTCTTTCTTTTCAGAACGTTCATTTCGTTTTTATGCAGGATTTCCTTTGGTCAATCCCGAAGGAAAAACTATTGGCGTACTTTCATTATTAGGAAATGAAGCCAAAACACTAAAAACTAAAGAAATCAATGCTTTAGAAAATGTAGTTGCTGAAATTGCTGATAAACTTTCTGCTAAAAAAGCATTAAAAGCCTTTGTAAAAGACTTTAACAAATTACAAGAAATAACAGTAAGTGTATCAAGATTTACTGAAATGTTAGAGGAAATCAACAGTGTGGCTCGTGTTGGTGGATGGGAAATAGATTTAGTAAAGAAAACTTTTTTTTGGTCGGATGTCACTCGTGAATTACATGAAGTCCCGAACGACTCTAATCCAAGTTTCAAG
The DNA here is from genome assembly GCF_040543805.1 of Arcicella rosea. NCBI lineage: Bacteria > Pseudomonadati > Bacteroidota > Cytophagia > Cytophagales > Flectobacillaceae > Arcicella > Arcicella rosea. The sequence goes on along the minus strand of NZ_JBEUMS010000014.1, from coordinate 30,955 downwards.
GAAGCTTTACATTTTTTCAGAGATGGAAAAAGTAGAAAGGCTGTTATAAGAGCAATTTTAAATGCCATAAAACTTGGAAAACCATTCGATATAGAAGTACAAATTATTACCTATCAAGGACTCAAAAAATGGGTAAGAGTAACTGGAAAAACTACTTTTGAGCAACAAAAATGTGTACGGTTATATGGTACTTTTCAGGATATTCACGAGAAAAGAATCAAAGACAAACAGATTTCTTTAAGTGAAGAAAGGTTCAGACAAACTTTTGATAATGCAGCTACAGGGATGTTTATTGCCCAACTTGCTACGGGTATTTTTATAGAAGTAAATGAAGCCTTTGCTAGCATTACTCAATACGATAAAACAGCACTTTTATCTTTAAGTCTTAGAGATTTAATTCATCCAGAAGACTTAAAAATGAGTGATGATTATTTTTTTAAATTATTATCAGGCGCATCATCAGTAATAACGGTTCAGAATAGATATATCACCAAAAATAATACAGAAGTTTGGGTTGAATTGGTAGCAACCATCGTCAGAGACCATAAAGGCAAACCTTTAAATGTAATTGGTCAAGTACAAGATGTTACTGCTAAAAGAACTTGGGAACGGAAACTGTTATTAAGCGAAGAAAAGCACAGAGGTTTTTTTGAAAACTCACAAGGTTTAATGTGTACGCACGACCTTGAAGGGAATTTCCTAACGGTAAATCCTGCTGGAGCCGCTTTACTTGGTTATACAACCGAAGAGTTTTTATCAAAAAATCTTTTTGATATTACTCCTCAAAGAATACAAGATAAAATGACAAGTTATCTTGAGGCGATTGCCAAATATGGTTCGTATAAGGGTTTGGTGAAAGTTGTTCATAAAAATGGTTCGTTTAGAACTTGGCTATCTAATAGTGTACTTTCTGAATTATTAGATGGTAGAAAGTATGTAATTGGCAATGCCGTCGATATGACAGAACGCATCAAGATGGAGCGGGAATTAATCAGTGCTAAAGTATTAGCTGAACGAAATGCCCATGCAAAGGATGTGTTTTTGGCAAATATGAGCCATGAAATTCGCACACCAATGAATGCGATTACAGGTTTTGCCAATTTATTGAAAGAAACTAAATTAGATTCTGAACAAAAAGAGTTTGTATCAAACATAAATACTGCTGCCGAAAATCTGTTGGGAATTATTAATGATATTCTTGACCTTTCTAAAATTGAGTCAGGACATTTGGTGATAGAATCTGTGCCTTTTAATCTGTACGAAGTTATCAAAAACATAAAATCGGTACTTACTTATAAGGCACTTGGTAAAAACCTGGAGTTAGATTATCAAATTTCAGCAAGTATTCCTCATACGATATTAGGTGACCCAACACGCCTCACGCAGATTTTATTAAACCTTACCAATAATGCCATTAAGTTTACAGAAGCAGGTTCTGTGAAAATTGTACTTGATTTACAAAGTGAGAATGAGGATGAGTACAATATCTTATTCAAAATTATTGATACAGGAGTTGGTATTCCACAAGATAAATTAATGGTTATTTTTGACCGTTTTGCACAGGCTAATTCAGATACTACCCGAAAGTTTGGTGGAACAGGCTTGGGATTAAGTATTTCAAAATTATTGATAGAATTACAACAGGGGAACATTTTTGTAGAGAGTGAAGAGCACGTTGGTTCTACGTTTTACTTTAATTTATCCTTCAAAAAAGTAAAAGGAGAAATCATTCAAAAACAAGAAACATATCTTTTACCAATCGACCCACATAAAAAAGTAAGAATATTATTAGCAGAAGACAATCCTTTAAATCAGAAGCTTGCCATGAAAGTATTAGAGCGATTTGGTTTTTTTCCAGAGCTTGCTGAAAATGGAAGAATAGCGGTATTGAAAGTACAAGAAAAACAATATGATGTTATTCTGATGGATTTACAAATGCCTGAAATGGATGGCTATCAGGCAACACAATTTATCAGGAAAAAGCTTGAAAACAATACACCAATCATTGCTTTAACGGCGCATTCACTAATTGGGGAAAAAGAAAAATGTATGGCTGTTGGAATGAATGATTACATTACTAAACCTTTTTCGCCTAAAGATTTGTTCAATAAAATAGCGAGTTTTATCAACATACAAGTAGCTGAAAATTTACAAGTTGTAGAGGTTTTGAAGTAGAAAAATGCAGCAAAAAGGCGATAGATTTAATCCAAAAAAAATAAATTTATCTTTATATAATTTCGATTTTTTATAGAATGCAAAAATTTAAATAAAGCAAATAGGTAAATGATAACATAATTCATAAGGAGTACAAAAATAGCCACTTAATTAATATCAATTTGGGAAATGAAAACAATGATGAATGTTTTGTTTTTCAGAGTAAAAATCTTTGATAAATACTAAGTCATTGACTGGAATTGTTATTACTTTTGAGTAATTGTTACTAAATTTTGATACTTGTTGATTTGTGAGATCCATAATTGGCGGCTCCTTATTTATTTTAATATACTTCAATCATGGAGAAAAAGAATTTACCAATACCAGAGAATGAAGACTTGCGATTAAAAGCTTTAGAGGAGTATAATATACTTGATACTTTACCTGAGGAAGAATTCGATAGGCTAACAAAATTGGCTTCCGTAATTTGTGGTGTACCAATTTCTTTGATTTCATTGATTGATAAAGATAGACAATGGTTTAAATCTAATGTTGGTTTAGATGGCACTCAAACAGCTAGAGATATTTCATTTTGCCAATATACCATCGTTGGGAAAGATATTTTTGAAGTAGAGGACGCAACGCTTGATGAAAGATTTCATAATAATCCATTCGTTGAGCATGCCCCTGAAATACGGTTTTATGCAGGATACCCACTTATCGACCCAGATGGATTTGCATTGGGTTCGCTTTGTGTAATTGATACTAAAGCCAAAAAATTAGATGCAGAACAACAATTAGCATTAAGAATTTTAGGGAAAGAAGTAGCCGCACAAATTGTAGCTCGAAAAGAAAGAGCGATTCTTAAGAATTATGAAAAACTATTCTTAGAATCAAAAGATATGATTTGCATTGCAAAAACGGACGGTCTTTTCAAAAAGATAAATCCTGCTTTTTGCAAAACTTTGGGTTGGGATGATGTTGATTTAATTGATAAATCTTTTTACGATTTTTTACATCCTGATGATCTTAAAGAAACAAAAGAAGAAGTTGAAAGTCTAGGAAATAAAGTATTGTCTTTAAACTTTACGCATCGTTTCAGAACGAAATCAGGTGATTATAAATTTTTAGAATGGGTAGCTACTCCCGATGCTACAACTGGAACACTTTATGCGATTGCCAGAGACATTACAGATTACAAACGCCTAAAAGTAGAAGTAGAAAAACTTTCGGAGATTCAAAATATCATCTTGGACGGAACAGATTACTCAATTATTTCAGTTGATACCAACAGCGTGATTAAGACATTCAATCGTGGTGCTGAAAAAATGTTGGGTTATCTCGCCGATGAAGTCGTTGGAAAAGTAACGCCTGAAATCATCCATGATAAAGAAGAAGTCGTAAAAAGAGCCGAAATATTATCACAAGAATTAGGAATTACACTTGAACCAGGGCATGAAGTTTTTCATGCAAAAGCAAGGTTAGGCGTTGCAGATAGCAATGAGTGGACTTATATTAGAAAAGATAAATCAAGATTGACTGTAGAACTTTCTGTTACTTCCTTGAGAAATAACGATAATGTTATTACAGGCTTTATGGGGATTGCAAAGGATATAACAGAGAAAAAAGTTTGGGAAAATCAATTACTCATTAGTGAAAATAGACATAGAGGCTTCTTCGAAAATACGCAAGGGCTGATGTGTACACATGATATTTATGGAAATTTCTTGACAATTAACCCTGCTGGAGCTGAATTGGTGGGTTATACCAAAGAAGAAATTTTACAAAGAAGTTTGTTTGATATCGTTTCTGAATCGTCTGTCCAAGGCGTGAAAGCCTACCTTGATGAAATTCTTCATAAAGGCAGCAGTAAAGGACTGATGAGAGTAATCCATAAAAATGGTTCGCCCAGGACTTGGATGTACAATAATGTACTTTCGGAATTGATAAATGGACAACAATATATAATTGGTAATGCTGTAGATATAACCGACAGAATATTGATGGAAAAGGAATTGATAAAAGCAAAAGAACATGCAGAGAAAAATGCTCTTGCAAAGGATACCTTTTTGGCAAATATGAGCCACGAAATTCGTACTCCTATGAATGCTATTATTGGTTTTTCTAATTTATTAAAAGATACAGAGCTAGAAGAAGAGCAACGTGATTATGTATCAAATATCAATATTGCTTCCGAAAATTTATTAGGGATTATCAATGACATTTTAGATATTTCAAAAATTGAATCAGGGCATATTGTTATTGAAAAAATTGCCTTCAATATTAAAGATTTACTGAAAAATGCAAAAGCTGTTTTAAATCACAAAGCCCAAGAAAAAGGTTTGGAATTGAGCAGTATCGTAGATGAAAATATTCCAACGTTTGTTATCGGTGACCCTACTCGTTTAAATCAAATTTTACTCAACCTGACTAATAATGCGATTAAATTTACCGAAAAAGGAAGAGTAAAGATTCTGGTTGAACTTCTGAAAGAATCATCAACAGAATGTTCAATCTTATTTAGTGTAATGGATACGGGAATTGGTATACCTGCTGATAAATTAGATTCTATTTTTGATAGATTTACACAGGCAGATAGCGATACGACTAGAAAATATGGAGGAACTGGCTTAGGTTTAAGCATTTCAAAATCTTTGGCAGATCTTCAAGACGGAAAGTTATGGGTAGAAAGTACGCCAGGGAAAGGGTCAACTTTTTATGTGAGTTTACCTTTTGGCATTGACGTGAAAGATAAAAACAACGAAAATGACGCTAAAAATTCGACAGCCTTAAAAAGTGAACGTGAAGTAAAAGTACTTTTGGTAGAAGATAATCCATTAAATCAGAAGTTAGCTTTAAAAGTACTTAGTAAATTTGGATTCACTGCTGATTTAGCTGAAAATGGGAGAGTTGCCGTAGAAAAAGTTCAGGAGAACCAATATGAAGTAATTTTGATGGATTTACAAATGCCTGAAATGGATGGTTATCAAGCAACAGAATATATTAGAGGAACATTAAAAATTAACACGCCAATTATTGCTATGACTGCGCATTCTTTGGTAGGTGAAAAGGAAAAATGTATGGTAATCGGAATGAACGATTATATACCAAAACCTTTTGTACCTCAAGAATTATTTGATAAAATTATCACTTATGCAGAAATAAATGGTCAAAACAACGAAAGTAACATGGAAGAGAACCTAGAAGGAATCGTAGATTTATCCTATTTGAGGGAATTGTCTGACGGAAACAAAGAGTTTGAACAAGAAATTATTGAATTATATTTGAACCAAATGCCTATTGATTTCGACATACTCAGAAAGGCAATTGATGCTGTTGATTATGTGCTAACGAAATCAACGGCACATAAATTAAAGTCTTCATTTTCTTCAATGGGTGTCAATGAAAATGGATTGTTGAAATCAATTGAAGATAAAGCGAAAACAATGGTCGATATGTCAATTATTAAATCTGAATTCACTAAATTAGAGGTAATAGCAAACTATTCCGTGAAAGTATTACAAAGAGTACTTGAAGAAGAGTAATAAAAATTGGAGGCCTAAAAGCCTCCAATTTTTATTTTAGGATTTCCCTAGCAATAACCATTTTTTGAATTTCTGAAGTACCTTCATAAATCTGTGTGATTTTGGCATCTCTCATCATTCTTTCTACGTGAAACTCTTTTACAAAACCATAACCTCCATGAATTTGTACGGCTTCAATGGTTGTATCCATCGCTACTTGCGAACAAAATAATTTTGCCATCGCCGCCGACTGTACATAGCTTTTGTGCTGGTCTTTATCAAATGCAGCTTTGAAACAAAGTAAACGAGCCGCTTCAATATTCGTTGCCATATCTGCTAACTTGAATTGTATCGCTTGGTGTTCAGCAATGGCTTTGCCAAATGATTTTCGCTCTTGTGCATACTTCAATGATAATTCATAAGCACCAGAGGCAATACCCAAAGCTTGTGCTGCAATGCCAATTCTGCCGCCATTTAAAGTGGACATGGCAAATTTAAAACCAAAACCATCTGCTCCAATTCTATTTTCTTTGGGTACTTTCACATCTGTAAACATTAATGAATGTGTATCAGAACCTCGAATTCCTAGTTTTTTCTCTTTCTTTCCTACTTGAAAACCTTCCATTCCACGCTCTACAATCAAGCAATTAATTCCTTTATGACCCAATTCTGGATGTGTTTGTGCCATTACTAAATATACGCTCGCTCTTCCTCCATTGGTAATCCAGTTTTTAGTGCCGTTTAATAAGTAATAATCGCCCATGTCTTCGGCAGTGGTATGCTGAGAAGTAGCATCCGAACCTGCTTCGGGTTCAGACAAAGCAAAAGCCCCGATGATTTCGCCTTTTGCTAAAGGCACAAGGTATTTTTGTTTTTGTTCTTCCGTTCCGAAAGCTTCTAATCCATAACAAACTAAAGAATTATTGACAGAAACCATTACCGAAGCAGAAGCATCAACTTTTGATAATTCCTCCATCGCCAACACATAAGAAACAGTATCCATTCCTCCACCTCCATATTCTGGTGAAACCATCATGCCCAGAAAACCCAGTTCTCCCATTTTTCGCACTAATTCTTCTGGAAAAAATTCTTTTTCATCACGATCAATTACTTCTGGAAGTAATTCTGTTTGAGCAAAATCACGAGCTGCTTGTTGTACGGCAAGATGTTCTTCCGATAATTGAAAGTTCAAGCCTTGAAAGATTGAATCACTCATGTTAAATCAAGTTTTTATATTGAGATTATTACTCAAATATATAAAATAGTATGCTTGCATAATAAAATTTGCAATTTTATTTTTAAACAAGGATAAATTTGAAACAGGTGCATCAAAAAAGGAGGCTCTTGCGAAACCTCCTTCAAAACTTATTTCAACGCCGTTGACCAATCATCAATTAAATCATCAATATTCTCTAGTCCCACAGAAACACGAAGTAAATTATCGGGTGTTGGGCTATCTGTTCCTTCTACTGATTTTCTATGTTCAATTAAACTTTCTACGCCGCCTAAACTGGTTGCTGTTATAAAAAGTTTGAGTTTCCCAGTTAATGCCATCGCATGTTTAGCATCACCTTTTACTTGTACTGAAAGCATCGCTCCAAAACCATTTACCATTTGTTTTTTGGCAATTGCATGTTGTGGATGGGTTGTTAAACCTGGATAATGTACTGCTTCTATTTGTGGATGAGTACTTAGGAAATCAGCTAATTTCCCAGCGTTTTCTGTTTGTGCTTTTACTCTTAAAGCCAAAGTTTTAATGCCTCTCGCCACTAACCACGACTCAAATGGAGAAGGTACTCCGCCAGTTAATTTCTGAATCGTTCTTAATTTATTCGATAATTCACCTTCTTCTTTGATGATTAACGCACCACTTAAAACATCACTGTGTCCACCAAAATACTTTGTGGTTGAGTGCATCACTATATCAGCACCTAAATCTAATGGTCTTTGTAAAATGGGTGTTGCCCAAGTATTATCAACGGCTACCAAAGCTCCGATTCCTTTTGCGATTTCGCTAATGGCTTGAATATCGGCAATTTTTAGTTGTGGATTGGAAGGCGTTTCTATCCAAAATAATTTGGTATTGGGTTGAATGGCTGATTTTACTGCTTCCAAATCTGTCATATCCACAGTTGTCATAGACAAACCCCATTGTCCGAATACTTCGGTGATTAATACATTCGTAGCAAAGTAAGCATCGTCTGGAGTAATGATATGGTCGCCTGATTGTAAGCTTTGAAACAAAGCAGTAGTTGCTGCCATGCCTGAAGCAAAGGCTAATCCAACGGTTCCGTTTTCAAGTAAAGCAATACTTTTTTCTAAAAGCTGACGATTGGGATTATCAGCTCTTGAATAAATATATCCGTGTGAGTATGAGCCGTCTGTCTCTCTTTCAAAAGTGGTGGATAAATAAATAGGCGAAGTGACAGCACCTGCATTGGCATCGTGCATTTGAGTGGACTGTATCGCTAATGTTTCAATTTTCATTTGAGTGAAGTGTTTGGAATTCTTTCTCAAAATAACATAATCAATTCCTCATATCACAGTACAAAAGCTAATTTCAACGAGTATATCTTTAGTAGCGAATCAATAAACTTCTTATATTCAATAATCATTAGCAAACCAAACTGATTCATTTGCCCATTCGAATCAGTAAAAGCTTTAAACCACTCCTGTTTGGGCAAAGGAGTTTTTAAATATGGAAAATAATTCAAGACGGGATTTTCTCAAGAAAAGTTCTTTGGCAGTAGCGGGTTTCTACATTGTACCTCGCCATGTGTTAGGCGGAAAAGGCTTCATTGCTCCTTCCGATAAACTCAATATCGCTGCCATCGGTTGCGGAGGTAAAGGTTGGTCGGATATTCTTGGCGCTTATGATAGTGGAAGAAATAACATTGCAGCACTTTGTGATATTGATGACCGCCAAATGAAGCAGTCTGTCGAGAAGTTTCCTAGTGCTAATAAGTACAAAGATTTCCGTATCATGCTGGAAAAAGAAAAGGATAATATTGATGCCGTAACGGTTTCTACGCCCGACCATACGCACTATGTTTCAGCAATGGCGGCGATGAGTTTAGGCAAACATGTATATGTACAAAAACCTTTGGCACATAATATTTACGAAGTTCGTAAAATGACTGAAGCTGCTGTTCAGCAAAAAGTAGTGACACAAATGGGAAATCAAGGTTCTTCGGGCGATGGTGTACGAAGAATGATGGAATGGTATAAAGCTGGATTGATTGGTGAAGTATCTAAAGTTCATGTTTGGACAAACCGACCAGTTTGGCCACAGGGTATAGCTAAACCAACTGGCAAAGTAGAAGTTCCTAAAGAAGTAGATTGGGATTTATGGCTTGGTCCTGCCGAGTGGGAAGATTATCAACCAGCCTATCATCCTTTCAACTGGAGAGGTTGGGTGAATTATGGAACGGGTTCTTTGGGCGATATGGCTTGCCACATGATGGACCCACCTTATAGAGTATTAGGCTTGGGTTATCCTTCGGAAGTGGAATGTAGTATTGCAAATACCGCTTGGACAGGTCCTTTCAAAGAAGGATATTTCCCTGAAAGTTATCCTGCTGCTTCCATGATTCATTTGAAATTTCCGAGAAAAGGAAAGTCTGATGTAAAAATGACTTGGTATGATGGCGGATTAATGCCTGAACGTCCAGAAGAAATTCCTGCTGATGTAAAATTAGGTGACTGGAGTGGTGGAGTATTATTGCTTGGCACAAAAGGCGTAATGATGTGCGGTGTGTATGGTTCAAATCCTACGCTTTGGGGAAGCGAAAGCTTGAAAGCAAAAGGCGAAAAACTGCCTATCACGATTGAAAGAGTAGTCGGTTCGGATGGTGCAGGACATTATCAACAATGGTTACAAGCTTGTAGAGATGGTTACGGAAAACATAAGCCTTTAAGTTCTTCTTTTGATTACTCAGGACCAATGTCGGAAGCTGTTTTGATGGGGAACTTAGCGATTAGAAGTTACTTCTTCCGTTCTCCTAAAAAAGACAAACAATGGTTACAAGAATATGACTATAATGGAAGAAAGAAACTGCTTTGGGATGGAAAAGAGATGAAAATTACCAATTTCGATGAAGCAAATCAGTTTGTGAAGAGAGAGTACCGTCAAGGTTGGAATTTATAGTATAAAGAAGGGAGGGCAAATTAACTTGTTCTCCCTTTTTAGTATCATTGCCAAAAGCATGTATCACAAAGCCAAGCCAATAAATCTAAATGCCAAAGGAGTATATCTTAAAGCCAAGCCATTAAATCTAAATGCCCAAGATATATATCTAAAAGCCAAACCATTAAATCTAAATGCCCAAGGTATATATCTTAAAGCCAAGCCAATAAATCTAAATACCAAAGATATATATCTAAAATCCAAGCTATTAAATCTAATTACCCAAAGAATATATCTAAAATCCAAGCCAATAAATCTAAATGCCCAAAGCATATATCTAAAATCCAAGCTAATAAATCTAAATGCCCAAGGTATATATCTCAGTGAAGTAATAAATTTTATCATTCAACGAGGCAATGTTAATCAATAGCTCCTTTAATCCACCGAATATCACCTCTATTTACTCAATACAGTACTACATTGTATCCTTTATCTTCTTCAAATTTTAAAGTTCGTCCTAGCTACTAAATGATGAGTACAGTGCTTTATCAACTCTTAATAAAATCATGACAATACCAACATCTAAAGTATATATCAAGGCTTTACTTTTGTCGGAATGATACTCAAAAAAACAATCAAACAAGGAAAATAATGGAAAGAAGATCCGTCATTAAAAATATTGGAGGCTTATTTTTAACGCCAGCTTTAAGCCCTCTCTTGAAAGGAAAAAAGCCAGTCCTGAGAGTAGCGCATCTTACCGATGTTCATTTAAAAAATGAATTAGACGCTCCAGCAAAATTTGCTAAATGTCTGCATCACGTTCAGCAACAAAGTCCTAAAGTAGATTTTATCTTGAATGGTGGCGATATTGTTTTCGATATGAACAAAGAAAATTTGAGCAACATCAATAGTCAATGGAAATTATTAGAAGACATCATCAAAGCAGAAAGTTCTATTCCAGCCCATTACTGTTTAGGAAACCATGATGTTTGGTGGAGTGAAAACAACAAAGGACAAGCCGTTTATGGCAAACAATATACTTTAGATAAATTGAGCCTTGCCAAACCATATTACAGTGTTGAGAAAAATGGTTGGAAGTTTATCATCCTTGATAGCGTACATCTTGATGTTGATAATACTTGGTACATTGGTAAACTAGGTGATGAGCAATTTGCTTGGCTTGAAAATGAGCTAAAGAATACCAATCCATCCACACCGATTCTTGTATTATCGCATATTCCAATCCTTACAGCCACTTTGATGATTAAAGAAAAAGTGGGAAACAGATGGGAAATGTTAGGAGGCGATATGCACACCGATACCGCAAAAATTATCAATCTATTTTATCAACATCCCAATGTTAAAGTTTGCTTGAGTGGACATGTGCATTTACGGGATAAAGTTGAGTATAATAACGTGACTTATATCTGTAACGGTGCTGTAAGTGGTGCTTGGTGGAAAGGCAACAACAAGCAAACCGCTCCGGGTTACGGACTATTAGACTTATATGCAGACGGTAGTTTTGACGAAAAATATGTTAATTATTGATGGTTGGAGAAGTATGAAATAACCTTCCCATTGTTTGAATTTACGATAAAGAAGGTTTTTCATAGCTTGAAAATAAGTTATGGAAACTTTATTTCTTTTCTAGGAATAAAGAAACCTTTAATGCAGTTAAGGTTTCTAATACAAATTTGTATATGATTTTTAGCCTGAATACCTGCCCCTTCAAAAGCAGGTCCACCTTCTGTAAAAATACCTCTTACCGTATCAAAATGTTTTAATTCACTAAAGCCTTTTGTTGATATATCTGAAATGATTTGTTCGTTGATTTTTTGGTGTAAATACTCAATAACGGCACAATCTAATTCTCTTAAAATTAAATCATGGTGTTTGTCTTTCGGTAAATCTTTATTTTCTGGAAGTGTTTTGCCAGCAAAGAGTAAATCATCTTTCATCAATTCATAATATGAAGAAAGGATATTAATGAATGAAGCATCAGTAAAATCTAAACAGTAATCCAGTTGATATACAACTCCAACAACAGATGGGTTTTGTAGTTTCCCTCTTGCTTTTTTATCTAAAGCCCATTGAAGAGCTCGCTCGTAGTTATTTTCCCAGACATAGAAACCATTCCCAAGCCAATCAAAAGATTCTTGACTTTTCTTTACAATATCAGGTTTAGTAACTAACTCGTTTCTCACAGATTCATCACATCCATGAAAACCAAGCATTAAGTTTGGTCTTTTATTATACATTAGGAGGCAGAAACATTAACAACTTTTTTTAAATGACTGTAATGACCAGTGAAGTTTTCGTTTTTTGTTAAGATTTTGGCAGACTGTAAAGAGGCTATCACTTTAGCTCTTTCTTTTCTCTCAGATTTGATTTTTTTAGCCAATGATGCTAAAAGTTTAACTTGATTTGTTTCCATGAGAATTTTGTTTAAATCGTCTATACAAATCTAAATTTATTTCTTTAACATTTCAACCTTTTATAAGTAGTTTTTAGGGGTAGTTATATTCAGATATAGCTTGACAGTTAGCCCTAACGAACTATATTGATGATATTACATCCCCTCCACTTTGTCAAACATCCCAATCTCTTGTTCATTTCCCCAAGTATTTTACCATTTTGTGAGGTAGCCCTACCTTTGAGCCATTCAAAAAATAAAAATCTAAACGTAAATCACAAAACGAATACTCTAATGGAAATAGTTTTAAAAATGGCATTGTATGTGCATATCGCAGCAGGTTTTACAGCACTCACTGCTGGTTTAGTACCCATGTTTGCCGAGAAAGGAGGAAAAGCCCATGTGTTTTGGGGCAATGTATTTTACTGGGCGATGTTCTTAGTAGCCCTAACGGCTTTGATTCGCTTCAAAATGGAATTTCGATTAATATTCTTGGCAGGAATTGCTGTTTTTAGTTTTTATAATACTTTCACAGGTGTAAGATTAGTGCGAATGAAGAAAAATTTAGCACCCGAATTAATTGATTGGATTGGTGCAATTTTAACCATCATTAGTGCTTTAGCAATGATGACTTTTGGAGTATTGGCTTATCAAAAAGGGATTACTTTTTATGCCATTTTATTTAATGTTTTTGGCATCTTTTCGTTGTTGATGGCTACAGAAGATTTAAGAGTATTCTCAGGCAAAAAAGTAATTGATAATACTGTTCCTTTCCAAGCGAGATATTGGTTTCAGAATCATATTTCAAGAATGGGCGGAGCTTATATTGCTACGGTAACGGCATTTTTGGTTGTAAATAATCCACCATATATTCCGGGTTTAGTAGTTTGGATTGCACCAGGAGTAATCGGCGGAATGATGATTGGAAGAACTCGTAGGTATTATATGGAGAAGGCTAAGAGTAAGCTGTAAGCTATGAGCTTTGAGCTCTTCTTGCCGTTGTTCGTGTCTCTTGCCATTGTTCGTGTCTCACGAACAACTTGCTTCCTACAGCTTAACACTTACAGCTTTCTTAATAAAATATCCCAAACCCAACATTGATACCAGAATCAAACCAAAAACAAAAAACTGAATGCCACTGCCTTGACTTGGGTGTTCTATCAGTTTACGAATTTCTTGGGCTTGTGTTCCTAACCAAATTGAAAGAATAGTTCTTGGAAGCATTCCGATAAAACCTGCTGTTAGAAAGTTTTTTAGTTTCGTTCCTGAGAAAGAAAACAACACATTAGTAATGGCAAAAGGCAAAACAGGCGAAAGACGAGCCAATAAAATAATCTTAAATTCATCTTGTTGAAGATTATCCAGTACTTGTCTTACTTTAGGTTTTTCTGAAAGTTTGTTTAGAAATCTTCCCCCATCTATCAATTTCGCTACTTTAAAACCCAAGTATGAGGCACACCAATAACTAATGGCAATAGGAACGAAGGCATTCCAAGCCAAGAAATAGCCACTCAATAATGCAATAAAAGTAGTAGGAGTAAGGGCAAAAGCCATGCTAAAGCACGAAGCTACATAAACCAAAACCCATTGAAGTGTTGTAAAATGTTGAACTTCCTGCTCGTTCATAATTAGCCAATAGCTTATACTAGAGCTAGCAAATATGGGCATCAAGCCCAAAAAGAAAGTATAAACTATTGAAAAAGTATTTTTCTGGAGGAAATCTAACATTGTACAAAGATAGATGCCTTAACAGCATTCTACAAAAAACTTAGAAATCAGTGAATTTGATTGGAAGTAAATCTCCAATGGATTCTGTCACTAATATCTGATTGTTTGCTCCTAACATGATAAAACGAATTGGTTCTTGCTGACGAACTTCATATTCCAACATCGCTTGTCGGCAAGCTCCACAAGGAGAAACGCCTCTGAATACATTGCCTTTTCCCGGACGAGCAATAACTGCTATGGATTTTATTTTTCGTTCTGGATAATTCGCTCCGACCCAAAAAATAGCAGATTGTTCTGCACAAGAACCAGAAGGAAAAGCTGCATTTTCTTGGTTATTCGCCATCACAATGGTATCATCATCCAAAAGAATGGCAGCACCTACATGGAAATTTGAGTAAGGAGCATACGATTTGTAAGTAGCTTTACGAGCTTCGTTCAATAATTTATTTTCTAATACCGACAGCTCAGTGTCGTTATTGTACGTTTCGAGGGTGATTGTTAAATTAAGTTTCTGCATATCAGTTTATTCGGTATATTTTCATTAGTTTTTTAGATGGGGAAAATTATAACGAAAAAACACTTTAGAATAGTTCATGATATTTTTGAAAAGATGATTAGGTGACTGAAAACTGGTATTAATACTTAGAAAAAATAAACCCGTAGAAATATTCCACGGGTTTATGAATCTTTCTCACTTTTAATTACTCTTTTTTATCTGTTTGTACATCAACAGAAGTTTTCTCTACTTTCTTGCCTACTTCTTCCATCAAACGTAAGCCCAACAATCCACTCAAAGCTCCGTTTTGGTCGTTTGAACCGCCTGTAATTAAAATATCAGGCATTACTTTGATTTTCTCTTTACCAATACTTTCAGTGATTTTCAATTGTGTAAAGTTGCCTTCGCCCATTGCCGAAACAGCCAATTTGTAGGCTTCTGCGTCAGCTTTACCAATCGCTAAAATTTTCTCAGCTTCGGCAGTACCCGTTTTACTGATTTTTTCAGCTTCTGCATTGGCAATCAATTTAATTCTTTCAGACTCCGCACTGGCTTGTACTCTTACTCTTTCGGCTTCTGCTCCTGCTTGCAATTTCAAACTTTGGGCTTCACCTTGTGCTTTTTTCACCGAAGCATCGGCTACTCTTTCCGCAATTACAACACCTTGGTCGGCTTTTACAATGTCTTTTTGAATATCGGCAATTGCTGTTTCTTTTTCTAAAGCTTGGCGGGTTTCCTGTGCCATTTTCTGGGTTTCATAAGTAACCTTTTGTTCTTCGGCTAATTTTCTATCAGTCAAAGTTTTCATTAATGATTCTGGCGGAACAATATCACCAATCAATGTATCCACAGCGTTTACATTGTATTGCGAAAGTACTTCACCAATATATCTTCTGGCTGTTTCCTGACGTTCCTTTCTTGAGCCTAAGAAAGAAATTACATCTGAATCCTGAGCTGAGTTTCTAAAGTAATTACCAATGGTTGGTTCAAGCACTTGGCTTACAAGATTGTTCATATTTCCAAAACGGGCAATTACTTTTGGTGCTTCGTAATTAGGAATGTGGATAATCTGCGAAACATCTAAATTGAAAGGGAAACCATCTTTTGAACGAACCGTAATTGTTGACAGATTTTTATCCAATTGATGCGACTCTGACCTTGCACTTGCCCAGTTTAAAACCAAATTGGTTGTCGGCACGACTTCAATTTTCTGAACATAAGTATTTACTGGATATTTACCCGGTCCAAAAGCTTCTGCCCAAACGCCTTTGTAGCCTTTTGAAACAATATTTCCGTGTTTAAACTCCGTTCCGCTAATATCAACACCTTCTTCGCCTACATAAGAAATGACTACGCCTACATTACCAATCGGAATTTCGGTCATGTGAATTTCTTCTACTTTCACAAACCATGGATTCAAGTTGTACGAACCTGCTAAAATTACTTGTTGTTGTAAGCCTTTGTTTCCTCCTCTATTCAAGAAAGTATCAGCATCTTGGAAATTATTATGACCGTCAATTGACTTACCTGCAATTTGTCCTGCTTCGATAGAAGCACCATCCATCGTAGTAATAATCCCAACCATGTTTTCATGGATTTCAGTAATATCAGTAATGACTACTTCAAACAAAAAAGTATTAATTCTGTATGAACCCGCTGTAATTACCGCTGTTTGTCGTCCTTTTCTTCCGCCGTTTTTTAAAAAAGATTCCGTATCTTGAAAACCATCACATTCGATTTTTCTAGCTAAAATAGAACCTGTTTCAAGTTCTTTGCCATCTTTTGCCAAGATTAAGCCAATTTTACCAGTTGGAATAATGGTAAGTGGCTGAAGCGTAATATCGTATTGCCAAATCCAATACCAAAAATAAATACCTGGAGCTAAAGGTTTAGCTTGATAACCCGCTTCGCCTTCGGTGGCAATGATTCGTCCTTCGGGTAAAGATTTTTTATCGCCAAAGAGTACGAACTTTTTGGTAACTAAGCCAATTTTGTCTTCTGGAATAATGATAATGCCCAGTAAACGAAAAATAAATTTGTAGAAAACTAAACAAAGCACAGGAATTGCTATGCTGATAATGGTGGTAATAGGAATGTTCATTGTTGTGTATGTTTTGGTTGATTTTTGAACTCAGATGCTTAAGTTCATGAACCAAATTTGTAGAAAACCGAATAAAAATATTCCGTTTTGTGAAGAATGGTTTGGGGCTGGCTTAAATGGATTTGGGAGACTTTATAGCCCTCGCTTGGCATTAGCAAAAGAACGTCGAAGGGAGTTCTAATACAGTATTTCTGACTATTAACTCAGTTTGGCTGAGCTTTAACTCAGATTTATTGAGTACTAACTCAGTAGTAGTGAGCTAATACTCAGATTTTCTGAGCTTCAATACTGTTTTGGCGAGCTTCAACTCAGATTTTCTGTATTCCAGCTCACTAAAACTGTAAGCTAATACAGAAAATCTGACTTACAATGCAGTTTTAGTGAGTTAAGGCTCAGTATTGGTGAGTTAGGTGTCATTTACAGTCTAAGCCTGCTTTTTATGCCATAGATTTTGAAACATCATGAAGCAAGGAATGCTCATTACTAGGTAGTTAATTGGCATATTTAATCCACTTATCTATAGAAATGATAAGTTAGTCGAAATATATTAAGATTACGAAGTAAATCGGGACAAAAGGTTATTCTTTATAAAGTACCTTTATAGAAATTTAGCAAGAAAATTATTCATACAAACGTAAATATGAAGCAAAAAAATACGCTCTCAATGGTATCTGTTGGGGCATCAATCTGTTTAGCTTTGGCTAGTTGCCACAGTAAGAAGCCTCAAGACAATAATAAAAAAGAAGACCAACCTGCTATCGTCGATGTAGTAATTGCTAAAAAACAAAGCATTAGCTCGGATGTTGAAGCCAATGGTTCTATTGTTGCTAATGAATTCGTAGAACTTCATACAGAAGTTAGCGGAAGAATTACTTATTTGAATATTGCTGAAGGCACTACTGTTAACCAAGGAACAGTTTTGGCAAGAATCAACGATGCTGATTTGCAAGCTCAATTGAATAAAACCAAAGTTCAGCTTGATTTAGCTGAAAAAACAGAAAAACGTTTGGCTAAACTTTTATCAATTAATGGGATTAGTCAAGGTGAATACGATACTGCTTTAAACCAAGTAAATAGTTTAAAGGCAGATTTAGCTTATACTCAAGTATTAATTGAAAAAACGGTCTTGAAAGCTCCGTTTACTGGCGTATTGGGTTTACGTCAAATCAGTCAAGGAGCCTATGTTTCACCTACTACCATTATTGCTACCATTCAGCAAGTCAATAAATTAAAAGTTGATTTTACCGTTCCTGAAGAATACACACAATTAATCCGCAAAGGAACAGTTGTGGAAGTAGAAGTAGAAGGACAAAAAGCAGCTCGTTGCAAAGCAGTTGTCATTGCTCGTGAGCCACAAATCAACCAAACTACTCGTAATTTATTGGTACGTGCTTTGTTATCAAATTGCAATGCTAATCCGGGAACTTTCGCAAAAGTATATTTTAGTGCTGGTGCTGCTCAAAACAGTATTTTGATTCCGACAAATGCTATTATTCCTGATGATAAATCTAAAAAACTAGTAGTTGTTAAAGATGGAAAAGCAAGCTACGTAACAGTAGAAACGGGTTTCAGACAAGAAGATGTTGTTGAAATTACAAGTGGATTGAGCGAAGGCGATTCTGTAGTGGTTGATGGTGTTTTATTTGCTCGTCCAGATAAACCTGTTAAAGTAAGAGGCGTAAAAAACTTATAAGTATTTTACTTTCTTCGTTCAAAATCATCATTCAAAAGATTTCATAAAATTAATCACTCTTTTAGTAGAGCCTGCATTAATTTAATCAGCATTATTCATGAATATTTCAGAATTATCTCTTAAAAGACCCGTATTTGCCACGGTGATGAACGTCTTGATTATCCTTTTTGGGGTAGTTGGATTTTCGTTTTTGGCAGTAAGGGATTACCCTGCCATCGACCCGCCCATTGTTACCGTAAGAACATCTTACACTGGTGCGAACCCTGATATTATTGAAAACCAAATTACTGAACCACTCGAAAAACAAATTAATGGTATTCCGGGTATTCGTTCAATTACTTCATCAAGTACTTTAGGAAGTAGTTCTATTTCGGTAGAATTCAACTTAGATGTGCCTTTGGAAGCGGCAGCCAGTGATGTGCGTGATAAAGTAGCACAAGCCGTAAGAAGCTTGCCCCAAGATATTGATGCTCCGCCAGTAGTTTCTAAAGCAGATGCTAACAGTGATTTTATTTTGCTTTTGGCTATTCAAAGTAGAAGTAAAAGTTTGCTGGAATTGAGTGATTATGCAGAAAACGTTTTACAGCAACGTTTCCAAACCATCAATAACGTAAGTGGTGTAAATATTTTAGGACAGAAACGTTATGCCATGCGTATTTGGTTGAAAACCGACCGCATGAATGCTTATGGTTTATCGTTTACGGATATTCAAACAGCTTTGGCTCGTGAAAACGTTGAATTACCAGCAGGTAAAATTTATGGTAGTAATACCGAAATGACGATTCGTGCTTTGGGAAGATTAACGACTGAGCAACAATTTCGTGATTTAATTATCCGTGAAAGTATTACTGGTATTGTGCGTTTGGGTGATATTGCAGACGTAGAATTAGGACCTGAAACACTTGAACAAAGTTGGAAATACAATGGCGTTTACTCTGTGGGTTTGGCAGTTGTTCCTCAACCCGGAGCGAATTACATTAAAATTGCAGACGAATTCAATAAACGTTTAGAAGAAATTCAGAAGGAAAACAAATCTGATATTCAGTTTAAATTATTGATTGATAACACCAAAAACGTTCGTCGTTCTTTGAAAGAAGTAGAAGAAACTTTGGTGATTTCATTTGGCTTGGTAGTTTTGGTAATTTTCTTCTTCTTCCGAAATTGGTTAATTGCGATTCGTCCATTGATTGATATTCCAATCTCTTTGATTGCTACTTTCTTTATCATGTACTTCTGCGGATTTACGATTAATGTATTGACTTTACTCGGAATCGTATTAGCAACAGGTTTGGTGGTAGATGATGGGATTGTTGTTACAGAAAACATTTTCCGAAAATTAGAACAAGGCTTACCGATTCGAAAAGCGGCTTTGGAAGGAAGTAAAGAGATTTTCTTTGCCGTAATTTCTACTTCATTAACCCTTGCGGTGGTATTCCTTCCTGTTATTTTCTTAGAAGGTTTCGTAGGAAGTTTATTCCGTGAATTTGGTATTGTGGTTGCAGGTGCGGTATTGATTTCAGCCTTTGTTTCGCTAACCATTACGCCTGTACTGAATGTTTATTTAACTCGTAAAAAAGCAGGACACGGTTGGCTTTACGACAAAACCGAACCATTCTTTACGGGTATGGAAAGTGGCTACAAAAACATTTTGAAAGGCTTCATGAAAGTTCGTTGGGTAGCTTGGGTAATTGTAGTGGCTTGTGGTGTGTTAATTTGGCTGGCAGGTAAAAACTTACAAAGTGAAATTGCACCGATGGAAGATAAAAGTAGTATCCGTTTTACAGTAAGTACTGCCGAAGGGTCAAGTTATTTATTTACCCAAAAGGTTTCGGATGAAGTAACGAATTTCTTGAATGATTCTATTCCTGAAAAAGACTTTGTGTTTAATGCTGTGCCAGGTTTTGGTGGAAATGGCGGAACAAACTCTTCTGCGGCTCGTATTGGTTTGGTTGACCCAGACCAAAGAACAAGAAGCCAAGATGAATTGACGAAACTATTGAACAAAAAAATGAGCCGTTTTAACAACGCTCGTGTATTTGGTATTCAAGAACAAACCATTTCGGTAGGTTTGGGTTCAAGAGGTAGTTTGCCCGTACAATTCGTATTACAAAATATTGATTTTGCGAAAATTAAAGAAGCGATTCCTAAGTTTTTGGACGAAGCTCGTAATGATAAAACCTTTCAAAATGTTGACGTAAACTTAAAATTCAACAAACCTGAGATTTTAATGACTTTCGACCGCATTAAAATCAAGGATTTAGGTTTAACCACACAAGATGTTGTAAGTGCTGTTCAAGGTGCATTCAGTGGTAGAAGGTTAGCTTACTTTACGATGAATGGACGTCAATACGAAGTAATTGCACAAGTAGAACGTAAAGAAAGAAAAGAACCAACAGATATTGAAAACCTTTTTGTGACAAACGCTCGTGGAGAAAGAATTCCTTTGAGTGCGGTAGTAAAATTGGAAGAAAGTAGTAATCCTTCAACATTATTTCACTTTAACCGTTTGAAATCGGCTACGATTTCGGCTTCATTGGCAGAAGGAAAAACAATTGGTGATGGCGTAAAAGCCATGCAAGCCATTGCCGATAAAGTATTGGACAAATCTTTCCAAACGGCATTGAGTGGTCCTTCAAGAGATTATTCTGAAAGTTCGTCAAACACTGCTTTTGCTTTTGGTTTAGCTTTGGCATTGATTTACTTGTTATTAGCCGCTCAGTTTGAAAGTTTCAAAGACCCATTCACTATCATGATTACGGTGCCTTTGGCTTTGGCGGGTGCATTGGGTAGTCTTTGGATATTCGGACAAACGTTGAATATTTTCTCGCAAATCGGGATGATTATGTTGATTGGTTTGGTAACGAAAAATGGTATTTTGATTGTAGAATTTGCCAACCATAAACGTGCCGAAGGACTATCAAGAATTGATGCTGTAGTAGAAGCTGCCACGCAACGTTTACGTCCGATTTTGATGACAAGTTTAGCTACTTCACTAGGAGCATTACCGATTGCCTTGAGCTTAGGAGCTGCTTCAACAAGCCGTATTCCTTTAGGAACTGTAGTTGTTGGCGGGATTTTATTCTCTTTAATCCTTACTCTAATTGTAATTCCAGCCGTTTACACATTTATCTCTAATAAAACTTACAAAACGGAAGAATCTAAATTAGCGGAAGAATTAGGTTAAGCAATGGTTTAACCTAATAAAAGAAAGGCTTACATCGTAGGCTAATAATTTGAAAATCAACGAAAAAACATGAGAATATTTCTTAAATATACTGTTCCTTTAGCGTTCTGTTTGTTGGTTACAGGCATTCATACGATTGTGGCCCAGCAACAAATTACGCTAAGCCAAGCGATTGAAACAGCCTTAAAAAACAATTTGGATATTCAGATTTCAAAGAATGCGCTTTCTGCGAATACTGTCAATAATTATATTGGTGTTGCAGGCGGTTTGCCAACGGTTACGGGTAGTTTCAATACGAATGAACAAGTAACTGGTTTGAACCAAGAATTGAGTAACGGAACAAGTACCAACAGAACAGGCGTAGTGTCGAACAATACCAATATGAGTGTTACGGCTACTATGATGTTGTATAATGGGGGTAGAGTAATGGCTACTAAAAAGCGTTTGGAAGAATTGCAAAAGCAAAGTCAAGAACAAGTCAATACAAGTGTTCAGAATGTCATTGCTGATGTGATGTTGAAGTATTTTGCAGTCGTACAACAGCAAAATTTTGTTGCTACGTTACTTCAATCTATTGAAGTTTCAAAACAAAAACTTTCATTGATTGAAGCTCGTAAAAGCGTTGGTTTATCAAACGAAGCGGAATTCTTACAAGCGAATTTAGATTTGAATGCACAAACTCAAGCTTTACAAACACAAAAAATTGTGATTGAACAAAGCAAAGCAGACTTACTTCGTAGCTTAGTTTTAAATCCTAAAACGGCAATTACTGTTGTTGATACTACGATTGAATTAGATAAAAGTCTTCAATGGGAAAACATAGAAGCGAATATCAAAAAGCATCCAAGTATTTTATCGGCAGAAGCTCAAATTAACGTAAATCTTTTGTTAGAAAGAGAAGCTAATGCCAGACGTTATCCAACCGTCAATTTGAATACTGGTTATAACTACGGACGTAACCAAAGTGGTGCAGGTTTTACTTTATTAAACCAAACTTATGGACCATTTTTAGGAGTAAACGCAAGTATTCCAATCTATGCAGGAACAGCAAATACTCGCCAAGTACAAGTTGCCAAGATTAACACAGAAACGGCTCGTTTACAGAAAGAAGTAATTGCTCAGAATTTTCAGAATACTGCGGCAAAATCTTGGGAAGCTTATAGCAATACTTTGCAGTTGATTGAATCGGAAAAACAAAATTATGAGTTGGCAGATAGATTATTGAAATTAATGAATCAACGTTTTCAATTAGGACAAGCCACCATTATTGATGTAAAACAAGCACAACAAAGTTTTGAAAACTCTGGCTATCGCCTGAATAATTTAAGCTACACAGCCAAAATAGCTGAGATTACTTTAAAGCAAATTGCCAGTCAGTTGGGGAATTAAGTATTGACATTTTATGTCTTGAAAATCGGTATCAGATTGTTCTGATGCCGATTTTTTAGTTTTATACTCTTTCCAAAATCTTAAGCAAATACGAATGCTATTTCAAAATATTTTTTTGTAAGAAAAAAGCTTGAAAAAATTGCAGTAAATATTGAAAATGAATATATTTACATTACAACGAAATCAATTATTTCATATTTTCTGCATTATTAATGCAAAATTTAGCATTAATAATAAATATGAAAAATATTTCTCCCTCAAAAATACAGCTATGATTTTTAAAATTTGCCAACGCCTGAGCTACTTAGATAGGCTTATAAAATTAAAAGCGACTGGAACACCAAAAGAACTTTCACAAAAGTTGGGTATTACCGAACGTGCATGGTATAAATACCGAGATGAGTTAATCAATGATTTAAACTTACCCATCACTTACTGTCCATTCAGCAGAAGCTATATTTATACCGAAGAAGGTAGCTTTGAAATTGGTTTTCGGAAACTCACCAAAAACGAAACCGAAAAGCTCAATGGAGGAAGAAGCAACATTAATATTTATTTTAGAAATTTTCTTTCACTGAATTTATAGTTCAGTGAAAGAAAACTATTTGCAGAAAATGAATTGATAATACAATATTTCAATATGAAAACTGCTGTTTTTCTTTTTCCTGCTTTGATGGGACACTTAAACCCAACTGTTAAGCTGGCTGAATATTACAAGAATGAGGGTTTTAATGTTTACTATGGTGGGACACAAGAAATGACTGGGTTTACCCAAAAACATGGATTTCAATTTCATGCTATGAATAGTATATCTTTTGCACTTGGGCTTGAAGACCTTTTACATGAAGATAAAAAGGAAAAATGGCTGGAAAGTTTGGTTGATAGACATACCAATAAACTATATAAGCTCAGGAAAAAAGATATCGAAGGTCTAATAAAAACCGTAAATCCTGATTTGATACTTTTGGATGAGTTCAATTATTCAGACTTTATTTTATTATATCCATTTCTTGAAAAAAGAAAATTGGTAATACTCCAAACTAAGTTTCCCATGTATTATCATCAGAAAGTACCGCCGTTAAATACTTATGCCTTTCCTAACGCAGATGCTGAAAAATTGTGGAAATCGTATTTTAGAAAATACAAATGGCGTTACTTCTTAAACGATTTAAAGTTTTTTGGGAAAGGTGATTTAAGTATGCTCAGACAGAAATTTAAAGAGCAAAAAATACCTCAAAAGTTTCAAATAAATACCCAAAAAGTTTTTAACCCTACCTTTAATAATGTAGAAGAATGGTTTTTGATACCTAAAGAGTTAGATTTCCCTGAACAACAATTATTACCTTGGCAAAAGTATGTTGGCCCAATGGTAATGACAGACCGACAAGAAAACTTAGAGTCTAATTATTTGAATTTTATCAAAAAGAAAGAGACTTATCAAAATAGTAAATTGTTGTATTGTTCATTAGGAACGGTGCTTAAATCGCATCTGACCCACAGAAAAGTAAATATCAATACATTTTTTAACGCAATGATAGATATTGCTTTTGAGAACCCAAGCTTATATTTTGTGATTGCCTTAGAAAAAAGTATGCGTTCGGGCTTGAAAACAAAATCTGAAAACATCATTTTTTTAGATTATGCTCCACAAATGGATATACTGAGCAAAGCTGATGTCTTTTTAACCCATGCAGGCCCAGGTTCTGTATTTGAATCTATCATTCAAGCAACACCGATGCTTCTGTTTCCATTAAATGATAAATGGGACCAAAATGGAACTGCTGCCCGTGTAGTATATCATGGTTTAGGAGAAAAAGCAGATTTAGCAGATAGCAAACAAAGCATTGAGCAAGCTATATTTGAGCTATTGAATAACAAAAGCTACAAACAAAAAGTACAAACGTTGAGTACATTATTACATGAAAAATATAGTAATGAAAATTATTTAAAATATTTTTTCGCCACTGAACTTTTAGTTCAGTAGCTTATCATAAGTTTGTTGTGTTCTTGCAATAGTGCTTGAATTGAACAATAAACTTTTTATACAATGAAAAAAATTGAAATTAATCAGATGGAAGTCTTACAGGGAGGCGATTGGGATGCTGCCTGTGGTTTTGCTTTAGGTGTAGGGACAGTTGCTGCGTTTGCAACATCTCCAATAGCTCCTGCAACTTGGGGATTTATAGGTGTAGGTGTAGCGGCTTTCTGTGGGGGAGCAGCAGCCAAAAGAATCTATATTTAATAATAATGTTAATAAACGAAAACCTTTAAATATTTGTCAATTATGAATAAAATAACGCAAAACTGCCAATTATCAGGGATAAAGGGAGGAGATTTAACAACTTTTTGTGCTGGGTATGCAGCAGGTGTTGGTGTAGGTCTTTCATTAGGCTGGACATTAGGGCCAGTTGGTATAGGGGTAGTAATTCTTGCTGGAGGTGCATGTTTATTAGGTGATTCTAGTAAGTAGTAATGTAATCATTCTGTTGAAAGTACGGGATACACGTACTTTCAACTCAACTACATAAAAGTAAAATATCATGAAGAGTAAAAAAAAACAACGCTTGTTCGGTATTGCTTGGTTAATATTTGCAACATATTTATGTTTTAGAGCCAGCTTCAACCTTTCATTAAGGAATTTTTTAATTAGCCTAAATATATCTACTGCTTATAGGCTTATCGGAGGCTTTATCTTAGGCCTAATTACAGTTTATATTTCTCATAAGCTTGAAGGAAAAGACAAGAGATTGAATGATTAATTTTAATATAATAATATGAACTTAATTGCCTTGTTTAAAAACAACAATACAGTTTTATTTCTCACAGTAATTTTAAATGTTATTGCATTTACATACTTCTCTAATCTATTTCTAATTTCTGATACACTGTATTACAATACATTTGCAGAACAACTAACAATAGAAAAAATTGAAGGCATAATTGAGCAATCTCATAAATGGGCATGGGTAGGATATTTACTTTTGCCAATTATTTACTATGTGAAATTTTTACTTATTACTCTTGTTCTACAAACAGGTTTCTTTTTCTTTGAGCGTAAAGTAAGTTTTTCAATCATTTTTAAAGCTGTGATGTTGGCAGAAGCACCTTTTTTGATAGTTCCTATTATTAAGCTATTTTGGTTTTTGTTTATCCAAACACATTATGATTTAAACGATTTACAATATTTCTTTCCTCTTTCAGCTTTACAATTATTTGATGTACAGAAGCTTCCTTCTTGGCAAGTATACCCACTTCAGTTATTGAATGTTTTTGAGCTAATTTATTGGGTTCTTTTGGCTTATTGGCTCAAAAAACTTCTTAACCTTTCTCTCAACAAAAGTATGGAAGTGGTAGTGTCAAGTTATGGTACTGGGCTTTTACTTTGGGTGGTTTTTATTACTTTTCTTAGCTTAAATATAGCATCCTAAATCACCAAGTAGGAAATTATAAATTGAATATACCCTATGAAAAAACTATTACTATTAGGTCTAATTCTGTTAGTCTTGGCAACTATAGCCTATTTTGGCTATCAATCCTATCAAAAAATTGAAGAAAAGAAGGTTTTTACTGAACAAGTAAAACATTTGCCTCAGCTTTCTTTATTTCAATGGATAGATAATAAACCTAAGATGAATGAACTACCAACAATTATCATGTTCTTTCATCCAGAGTGTGAACACTGCCAATACGAAGCCAAAACAATTACTGAAAAGAAACAAGCGTTTTCTGGTATCAACTTATGGTGGATTTCGTTTGCTGATAGTTCATCAATCAGAGCATTTAGTAAAGAATATCACTTATACAACCAGCCTAATACGTCTTTGGCACATTTAAAGACTGAAAGTGTCATGAAAGTTTTTGGTTCAATCTCTGTTCCTCATATTTTTATTTATGATAAGCAAAAACAATTGCAAAAAGAATTCAAAGGCGAGACTAAAGTAGAAGCACTTTTAAAATATGTAGTTACTCAGAAAAGCAATCATCTATAATTTATGGAACGTTTACTCTGGCAAGTTCTTGTCCTTTTATTGCTATGGTTTTTACCTTTTATCTTACCTAAACTATGAAAAATAATACTTCTAAAAATCTTTCTCAGCAAACCAAAGGGTTCATGCTTCAACAAGATGAATCCGATTGTGGTGTTGCTTGCCTTTTATCTATTATCCGCTATCATGGAGGTGAAAATACCCTTGAATGTCTGAGAGAATCAAGTGGTACAAGTATTCAGGGAACAAGCCTTTTAGGTTTAAAACAATCAGCTAACAGTCTAAATTTACAAGCAGAAGCTTTTGAAGTTGATGACCTTGAAGTTTTCAAAAAACAAGCAAGTTTTCCTTGTATTCTCCACGTAGTAATTGATGAAAAATTAGAACACTATATCGTTTGTTATGAAGCATCCACTAACGGAAGTTTTATTATTGGAGACCCCGCCAAAGGTATTGAAATTTGGACTGAAGAAGAATTACTATCTTGCTGGAAAACAAGAGCTGTGTTGATTTTAAGCCCAACCGAAGCTTTTGAAAAAGTTCCTCAAAATAATCAAAAAAAGATTGCATGGTTTAAAGAATTATTGAGGGATGATACTTCCATGTTGGTAATAGCAGCCGTTTTGGGTATTGCTTTAGCTGTTTTAGGTATGGCAACAGCCATTTTTAGCCAGAAATTATTAGATGAAATTATTCCAAAACACCAAACTCAACGCCTTTGGTTAGGAATGGCTTTATTAGGCTTTTTACTTTTAGCGAGGGCTGGTTTGGGTTATTTAAGAGGTTTCTTTTTACTTCGTCAAAGTAAAGATTTTAATAATCGTTTAATGGATGATTTCTATGACAAATTTCTTCACCTTCATAAATCTTTTTTTGATACTCGTAAAACAGGGGAAATTATAGCAAGGCTAAACGATACTCGTAGAATACAACAAGTAATTAGTTATCTGGTAGGAAACGTAGTCATTGATATTTTGGTATTGTTAGTTTCGGCAGTCTATGTATTCAATTATTCCGTTACAGTTGGTTTACTATCCTTATTAAGTTTACCTTTATTTGGCTGTTTGATATGGAAATACAACGATAGAATCATCAAGAATCAAAAAGGGGTAATGAGCCAATACGCCAGTACTGAAAGTCATTTTGTAGATGCAATAACTGGGATTTCTGTTATCAAAGCAACTAATAAAGAATCAATGTTTGTACAAGTTGGAAAGATTTATTATCAACTTTTTCAACAAAAAATCTACGAGCTTGGTACTTTAAGCAATCGTTACGGATTTTGGAGTGAAATCTTAAATGCACTGTTAATTACCACGATTTTGTCCGTTTCCTCTTTTGCTGTATTACACAAGGATATTAAAATTGGAGCGATGATGGCAACTATTTCAATTGCTTCTGGAATGATTGGAGCGGTTAGTAGATTATCAACAACCAATATACAACTTCAAGAAGCGAAAGTAGCTTTTGAAAGAATGTATGAATTTGCGAGTATTAAACCAGAAAATGATTTAGATGTTAAATATGATATTACAGAGTTAGAAGATATTAATTCGCTGACAGTAAATAGTTTGTCATTTAGGTTTGCAGGAAGAACACAATTATTGAAAAAGGTCTCCCTTTTTCTAAGAAAAGGTACAATGGTAACATTGTTAGGAGAAGTTGGCTCTGGAAAAAGTGTGCTATTACAAATTTTACAAAAATTTCAGCATTATGAAGAAGGTGAAATTTCTGTAAATGATAATTTGGCATTCAAAAATATAGCCCCTGATGTTTGGCGTAGAAAAATAGGAGTAGTTCCACAAGACGTTAAGATTTTTAATGGTACTTTAATTGATAACATCATTTTAGGTAATGTGATGGATGAAGGACAAAAAGCTGTTGACTTTTGTAAATCCATTGGTTTAGATAGATTTTTTGAAAACCTTCCTCAAGGCTATTTAACCATAGTAGGCGAAGAAGGTATAAACCTTTCAGGTGGACAAAAACAATTAGTTGCTTTAGCAAGAGCTTTGTATCGTAAGCCCAACTTATTGTTACTTGATGAAGCTACCTCTGCAATGGATAATAATACCGAAAATTTTGTGCTAAACCTTCTTGAAAAACTAAAATCTGAGATAGGAATTTTCATGGTTACACACCGTAATAGCATAGCCGAAAAATCAGATAATATTTACGTTTTAGAAAATGGAGTAATTGAAGAAATGACATTTTGTGTTTGATGAGTGAGACATTTGTTTTTCTTCTATGTTTGAACTAAAAAAGGTTTGCAAAGAATAGTATTGCAAACCTTTTTTTACTACTAAACTATCAGAATACCTACAATTTCACACCCAACAAATGCGGTCTTTCCTTTTCTATTTTCAGCATTAATTCACCAAACAAAGTATTTGCCCAAGCAAACCATTTACGGGTAAATTTGGTAGCATCGTCTTTATCGAAAGACTCGTGCATAAAACCTGTATTGGCATGAGTCTTTTTCAAGAAACGTAATTGGGCTAAAATCTCTTGGTCGTTTGTGGAAGTCATAGCACGCATGATGATACTCATAGGCCAAATCTGGTCAATTAAAGTATGCGGACTACCAACACCTTCGGCTGCTTTCCCTTTGAAGAAATAAGGGTTGTTTTCACTAAAGATAAACTTGCGAGTATTCTGATAAATTGGGTCAGATAATTTCAAGGCTCCTAAATAGGGTAAAGCCATTAAATTTGGTACGTTGGCATCATCTTGCAATAAACGGTTTCCATATCCATCTACCTCCAAAGCATACATTTGTCCATAAACAGGATGCGTAATAATAGCGTGTTTCTTCACTGCTTGTTCTACTTGACTAGCAAAATCTGTGCATTCTTTGGCAAAAGCTGTATCCTTATAAACCTTCGTAGCAATCTCCGCAATCTGACGGAAAGAAACGACTGCGAATAAGTTAGCAGGAATTAAATAAGGAAAAGTAGTGGCATCATCAGATGGACGGAAAATGCTATTAATTAAACCATTTGGTTTTGTTGGGTTTCCATAACCATTTCCCGGAACGGTATCAGTTGACCAAGAAGTAGTTCTTCCAAAATGATATGGTCCTTTTCCATGAAAACGTTGTTGTTCTCTACAAGTAGCAATAATCAATTTGGCAGCTTTCAACCATTTCTCATCAAAAATACTGGTATCATTTGCTGTTTTCCAATAATGAAAAGCCAAACGAACAGTATAACATAATGAATCTAATTCCCATTTTCTTTCATGCAATTCAGGCTTCATCTCGGTGTGGTCAGAAAGCCATTCAGATTTCCCCGGTCCATCGTTGAAAGCATTCGCATAAGGGTCAATCAAAATACATTCTGTTTGGCGGTTTACTACGCCTGCAATCAATGCTTTTAATTGTTTGTCTTCCTTGATTAAAGGCATATAAGGCCAAACTTGCGCCGTACTATCACGTAACCACATCGCATGAATATCGCCCGTTATGACAAAAGTATCAGGACGATTATTTTTGATTTGGTAATTGACCGTCGTATCTAACGTATTCGGAAAACAGTTTTCAAACATCCAAGCTACCTCCGTATCTTTGATGCTGGTTTTCATTCTTTTGATGGTTGCTTCAATGATTGGACTGCTAAATTTTCTTTGGCTCAATGGCACACGAACGGTAGGATATTCATTGGCAAAAACGGGAGAATTTGCCAGTAAACCAGCACTTGCAATAGACGAAGCCTTGATAAATGTTCTTCGATTAATGTTCATAAACTTATTGTTTTATAATTGTATTGAATTGGATAAGCCTTCAATATCGATGTTTTTTTAAGTCTATCTGACCTTTTCTTTTTTGTAAAGATAGAATTTTAGATTAGTACTCAATAATACTGATGGTTTTAGTAACAACTATAAACTCATCCATCCCGTAGGGATTCTATATCGGTAGTATAGATAAAACAGCGATTGAATCTCAAGTTCCGTAGGAACGAAATATAATGTTCCTGCGGAACACTGATGGGATTTTATCATTAATTTGCTACCAATATTTTACTCCTGACGGAGTTGTCTTTGTAAAAAAACAAAAAGTCTAAGCGGGAGTGTTCATTAAACTGTGTCATTTGATTTATTGAGTTAGGGGGCTAGCCCCCTAACTCAATAAATCAACTTGTGAAATTCTGTCTTCAAATG